>JBIKSW010000072.1:0-4794 GCA_044348415.1 Candidatus Nanopelagicales bacterium | reverse complement strand
CGTTGCTTAGTTTCAAACTTGTAATCATGGCTAACCAAGTGCATGGATGTAACGGCATCGTAAAGTTCAAAATCAATTTCGAGAAAACCTGCTTCGATCATGCTCAACACGATTGCAGTAGTGCCCATCTTCAAGTAGTTGATTCTTTGCGACATGTTTGCATCACCAATAATCACGTGAAGGCGACGGAACAAGTCTGGGTCAGCATGCGGTTCGTCTCGAGTGTTAATGATTGGTCGGCGAAGTGTTGTTTCTAGCCCAACTTCAGCCTCAAAGAAATCAGCGCGCTGACTAATTTGAAAACCTGGTTCGATGTTCTCTTGACCTAGTCCAACGCGTCCAGCACCTGCAAAGATGCATCTTGTTACGAAGAACGGTGTTAGGTATTTAACAAGATCTCCAAATGGGACTTCACGGAGTACTTGGTAGTTCTCATGCGTACCGTAACTAACGCCCTTGCCATCGGTGTTGTTCTTGTAGACCGTGATCAGATCACCTGTAAGCGTGCTTGCTAAGCGAGCGCTACGTTCAATAATGCGATCCCCTGCGGTATCCCACAGCGCAGCATCCAAAGGATTTGTAACTTCAGGGGAAGCATATTCAGGATGTGCATGATCTACGTAATATCTTGCGCCATTTGGAAGAACTAAGTTGGCAAGACCGTAATCGTCATCTGTTAACTGGCTTGGATCGGCATCGGCTCGGCTCATGTCAAAGCCTCGAGCATCTCGCAGCGGTGACTCCACGTCATAATCCCAACGCATGCGCCGAATCCGATTTGGCATAACTTCATTTCCGTACGCATTCACAACTTGACTAGATAGCAACATTGGGTTGGCGCTGGAATCACGTGGGTTAGAAATTCCAAATTCGGATTCAATGCCCATTACGCGGCGTACTGACATAGCTAGACCTTAGGCGAATGGATTTGGAGACAATGAAGTGTCGATGCTGCGTCCTGATTCATCGCCCTTTTTGCCATGAATCAAGGTACGCATAAATACGATGCGATCACCCTTCTTGCCGGAAATCCGCGACCAGTCATCAGGGTTAGTTGTATTTGGAAGATCTTCATTCTCGTGGAACTCATCCAAACAAGCTTGAAGCAAGTGCTCAATCGTGATTCCCTTTTCGCCAACGGTCAAGAATGACTTGATTGCGGCTTTCTTGGCACGACTCACGATGTTTTCAATCATTGCGCCAGAGCTGAAGTCCTTAAAGTACAGGACTTCTTTGTCACCATTTGCGTAGGTGACCTCAAGGAACTCATTGTTTGGTGTAGTTGAGTACATCTCTTCGACAACACGTTGAATCATTCCCGCGGTCGTAGCCTTTGCATCATTTCCATGTTCAGCTAAATCCACGCTGCTAAGTGGCAGGTCAGTAGTTAAGTACTTTCCAAAAATGTCGATGGCAGCTTGGGCATCTGGTCTTTCGATTTTGATCTTCACATCAAGACGACCTGGACGAAGAATCGCTGGATCAATCATGTCTTCACGGTTAGAAGCGCCAATGACAATGACGTTCTCTAGACTTTCAACACCATCGATCTCACTAAGAAGCTGCGGAACAATCGTGTTTTCGACATCGCTTGAAACTCCACTGCCTCTGGTGCGGAACAACGAATCCATCTCATCGAAGAAGACGATTACTGGCGTTCCTTCACTTGCCTTTTCACGGGCTCGTTGGAAGATGATTCGAATCTGTCGCTCGGTTTCGCCAACAAACTTATTGAGAAGTTCTGGACCCTTAATGTTTAAGAAGTAGCTTCTTCCTTCGCCTACACCCGAAGTCTCGGACACTTTCTTTGCCAACGAATTCGCTACCGCTTTGGCGATTAAAGTCTTGCCACAACCTGGCGGGCCGTACAACAGGATTCCCTTTGGTGGCTTAAGTTCATATTCTTTGAAGAGTTCAGGGTGCAAGAATGGCAACTCAACTGCATCTTTAATGGTGTTGATCTGGTCGCGTAAACCACCGATGTCTTCGTAGTTAATGTCTGGGACTTCTTCCAGCACTAAATCTTCTACTTCAGACTTAGCAATTCGTTCGAACGCATAGCCCGCCTTCATATCGGCAAGCAGGCTGTCGCCAGAACGTAGCGGAATGTCACGAAGTGGTGCTGCTAAATGAATGACTCGCTCTTCGTCGCTACGGCCAGTAACTATGGCACGCAAACCATCTTCAAGAACTTCTTGGAATACAACAATCTCACCTTGATCGTCGAAACTTCCGGCCACAACAACATTCATCGATTCATTAAGAATCACTTCTTGGCCTGGGCGCAGAATCTCGCGATCAACCTCGGGTGCCATTGCTACCCGCATTTTGCGACCGTTAATGGTTACGTCTACTAGATCGTCGGCAGCAGGGCCTAAATAAATTGCATAACCGTTTGGCGGAGCGCTTAGTCGGTCAACTTCTTCCTTAAGGCCAATAATTTGTTCTCTGGCCTCACGAAGCGTTGCGGTTAGTTTGGTGTTTGATTCCGATAGCTCATCAATACGAGAGTTGAGTGAACGCAACTGATCTGCACTTGTTGACTCAGTCATCAGTTGCCTCCTCGCCTGCTGGCTCACCGTTCGCCACTTCAGCAACAGTATCCAATCCGCCTTTCGTTGGGCGAATTCTCCGCGCCGGGAGTACTACTCCAGGTGCAAGCTTTCTAGCAGTAACCAGGAATCCGGTATGTCCCTGCATGCGGTGATTTGGGCGAACGGCCAGACCTTCAAGATGCCATGGCCTAGCAATTAACTCTTGGCCTTCTGGATTAGTCCATCGCTTATCTAGACGAAGATCTTCAACAAACCTGGACATCTGAGTAGTAGTTGCGACATATGCAATGACTACTCCGCCTGGCCGTAAGACGTGGGAAATCGCGTCAATACATTCCCAAGGTGCCAACATGTCGAGAACTACTCGATCCACGCTTGCAACGGGCAGAGCTGTTACTTCATCTTGTAAGTCCCCCAGCGTCACTTGCCAGTTGCTTGGTTCCGATCCAAAAAAGTTTGTAACGTTCTTCTTAGCGATTTTTGCAAAATCTTCGCGCCGTTCGAAGCTGTATAAGTAGCCATCGTTTCCAATGGCTCGTAGTAACGAGCAAGAAAGAGCGCCGGAACCAACGCCTGCTTCGACTACAACACAACCTGGAAAAATGTCCGCTAAGCCAACTATGGCTGCCGCATCCTTTGGATAAACCACGGCAGCACCTCGCGGCATGCTCAGGACGAAATCAAGCAGCAACGGACGAAGTGCTAGGTAAACCATGTTTCCAGTCGATGCGACTGTTGAGCCTTCACTTAGCCCAATCAGGTCATCATGCTTTACAGCGCCGTGATTGGTGTGGAACTCACGCCCAGCCTCTAAAACAATGGTGTGTTTTCGTGACTTAGTGTCCGTTAGCTGGACTCGATCGCCCACGGCAAACTCTGCGGCTTTGGCAGTGCTCACTACTGTTACGGATTCCATTGCCCTATTCTCCCAGTCTTTGGCGATCTCGCCGAACCGGTGTCTGAATCAGGACCTAAACTAGAGGCAATCTGCAGAAATGGGGTGTTGTGCTTGGAGCAGGATCAAACGTTCCCGCGTAACACGACCATAATCATCGCTGCCTTTGGCGGCTGGAATGACGCCGGACAGTCTGCTACCGATGCACTTGAACACCTGTTAGATGTTTGGCAGTCCGAAGAAGTTATAGATCTGCCAGGTGATGATTTCTATGACTATCAATTCAATCGCCCTGAAGTCAGTATCGGCCTTGATGGTGATCGAGAAGTTGCCTGGCCTGGAACCACAATCTTTAAGGCCGCTACTGACACACTGCCGGATACCAATATCTTCCTGGTTCATGGCGTCGAGCCAAGTATGCGTTGGAAGCAGTTCTGTGCCGAGATCCTGAGCCATTTGGAATTAGGTGACCGAAATGTACTCATCACTCTGGGTGCATTGTTGGCCGACGTTGCACACACGAGGCCAATTCCAGTTAGTGGAACAACTTCAAACAAAAAGCTTCAAGAAATTTCTGGATTCGAAACTTCGAAGTATGAAGGGCCGACCGGAATCCTCGGCATCTTGCAATCTGAATTCGAAGTGCAAGGCATACCTTCAGTTGCGCTCTGGGCTGCGCTTCCCCACTATGTAGCGTCCCCACCTTGCCCGAAGGCAACCTTGGCACTAATTCGTGGCCTGGAAGATTTACTCGATACTGCTATTCCGGTAGTTGAACTTGTCGAAGAAGCTCGTGCTTGGCAACTTGGTGTTGAGGAATTGTCGACAGATGATGAAGAAATATCTGAATACGTTAGAGCCCTAGAAGAAACGCAAGATACTGCTGAACTTCCAGAAGCTACAGGCGAAGCAATTGCCAAGGAGTTTGAGCGTTACCTCAGGCGTCGCGAAAACTAATTTGCGCTCACCAGAAGTGCTGTTAGCCCTCTGCCTCATAGACTTAGACCATGCAGCCCTGGCGTGAAGTTGAAGTTCCCGCACTGAACTTAGCTGCTACCAGTTTCCAGGTCTTTGACTCGCTATCCCAAAACTTGAAGATTGCCTCCCAATCAAAAGAAGCAACTCTTTATGTCTGTGGAATTACGCCATATGATGCAACGCACATGGGACATGCGGCAACGTATGTGGCTTTTGATACTTTGCACAGATTCTGGCGAGCCACTGGAACCAGTGTTCAATACACCCAGAACATCACCGACATAGATGATCCCCTGCTGGAACGTGCCAAACTTACGGGTCGTGCGTGGCAGGATATCGCAACTGAACAAATTGATCTTTTCAAAT
>JBIKSW010000071.1:0-4813 GCA_044348415.1 Candidatus Nanopelagicales bacterium | reverse complement strand
GGGTACTAGTGGATCTATATCTGTGCCACTTTCGGGCCAAACAATGAGATCTGGAGCTGGGCTCATGCCTGATTCAATGTCGGCTAACAGTTGCTCAGTAGTTTTCACATGATTGTTTAGAACTGCCGCGCGCTGGACTAGTAATTCATTGCCAACTCGCGGGACATTGCCTTGAATTGCCACAAGTTCAATTGTTTGATTCGACGAAAAGTTACTGACACTAGCCGCTGTTAATGACACGACAAGCAAGATAAACAATGCGGTGATCGAACGAAACTTAAGGAACTTTATGAGCACTGCGGCGCATAACACCACTGCCCCACTAACTAGCGCCTGACCGCCTAAGGTCGCCAAGCCAACTAATGGACCATCAACTTGGCTGTAGGCCATCAAACCCCACGGAAACCCACCCCAA
The DNA here is from genome assembly GCA_044348415.1 of Candidatus Nanopelagicales bacterium. GTDB lineage: Bacteria > Actinomycetota > Actinomycetes > S36-B12 > UBA5976 > UBA5976. The sequence continues at coordinate 4,398 of JBIKSW010000071.1, read as the reverse complement.
GGCCAGTTCGCTCTGATTGCTTCAATCACAATCACGGCTGCAGCTGGTTGCAAATAGAACCACTTTGACTTTGAGTCAACTGGGACAATTCCAAACAGCAACCAAGGCAAGGTGCACAAGATAACTAAACCAATCCAAGCATCATTGCCTAGCACGCTGACCCACCTCACATGAAATGCAAAGAAGGTCAACGCAAACGCCAGAGAAAGTTTGACTCGAGTACGACGTGGCTTTGAATCAAGTGTCAGCAGAAGGATTGCAATACCAATAATGGCTGCCCACCAGTGATTCGGATAGAACGACCACGCAACTAATGCGCCGGCCACTATCGAGGCTAAAAGTCTCATGAAAATCTAAAGAACTACAAGCTCACGGGTTGTGTTGTTAGCACTGGAAATACCATCCTGCGTGCACGTGACAATGTCTTCGATTCGTGCACCGTACTTTCCAGCAAAGTAGAAACCAGGTTCAATTGAAAAAGCATGACCGGGAACTAATAAAGACTTGTTACCAGTAACTATGTAAGGCTCCTCATGAGTCTCCATGCCTATGCCATGACCAGTTCGATGAATGAACTGCTCACCTAGCCCTGCTGATTCCAAAACATCTCTGGCTGCCTTATCAACTGATTCGCAAGTTACGCCTGGCCGAGCATGTACGCGTGCAGCTTCTTGAGCAGCCATCAAAACTGCATAGTGTTCTAAATATTCCGAAGGCGGCTGACCGCACACATACATGCGAGTGCAGTCACTGCAGTAACCGCTTGGCATGGTGCCACCGATGTCGACAACTACTGGCTCACCGGCTTGAATCACACGATCTGACAATTCGTGATGTGGACTTGCACCATTTGGTCCGCTGGCAACGATCACAAAATCAACAGTTACGTGACCTGCGGCCAGAATTGCCTCTGCGATATCTTTGCCTACTTCACGCTCAGTCCGCCCAGGTCGCAACCACTTATGCATTTGTAGGTGCACTTCATCAATCGCTGCTCCTGCTTCATGCAAGTAAGCAACTTCATCCGGAGTTTTTACTTCCCTAATGTCAGAAAGTAACTTGCCAGCTAACTCAACATTCGTGCTTGCGGCTCCTTGAATTCCAAATGCTTTCTCAACCCACATCAGGTTATTGACCAAAGGTCTTTTTGTTTGACCAACAGCAGACAACAGGAGTGAATATGGATTCTGAGTTTCCTGCCAATCGAGCAAGTTGATGCCGATATCAGGCACTCCGTGAGCAAGCGCAGATGGCTTTTCAAGAGTTGGAACGATCATCCAAGCATCGCCGTTATTTCGCACTGCCAAGCAAGTCAGGCGTTCAAGCGGAAGCGCGTCGTATCCTGTCAGATAGCGAAGATCTGCGCCCGGAGTAACAAAGATAATGTCGTGATCGGTTTGCGCTAACTGGCTAGCAACCCTTGCAATTCGGTCACTATGAATTTTCGACATAAGACTAGGCTACCCAATCAATATTCAAAGTCTTCAGGAATCTCTTGATCTGACGTTCGATTCCCCAAGCTTGCGTCAACTCTTCAAGACTCTGCGAATCCTTAACCTTGAGTGGACGCTCCAAATTCTTTGGAAGCTTTGCTGTGGTCTTAACTCGAACCACCTTGCTGGCAGCTTTCATGTATGCCTGGCTCTCCAGAAGATTTTTGCGCACTGCAGGAGCCAGGGCCACATCGGGATTCTTAGCGGCAGCAATCAGCCCAGTCACATCGAGATGCTCAGTAATCAACTTTGCTGCTGTCTTCTCGCCTATCCCCTTAACGCCTGGTAAACCATCGGATGGGTCTCCGCGCAGCATTGAGAAGTCTGCGTATTGCGCTCCTGAGATGCCATAGCGATCAACTAGATAGGAGTCATCTACGATCTCAAGCTTCTTGACACCCTTAGTGATTGAAATGATGCGTACGTCTTGTTCATCGCTAACTAATTGAAATAGATCTCGATCCCCTGTTACAACATCGCAGGAAGAGGCTGTCTTGCTCACAAGTGCACCCAGCACATCATCGGCTTCATGCCCGATCTGACCGATTCGAGGTAATCCAATGGCGTCCAAGATCATCGAGATTGCGCCAATCTGTGGTGACAAGGCATCTGGGATAACTTCAAAAGCGGCGTCAGGCTGATCTGAAACCTCTTCATCTACTCGATGTAGTTTGTAGCTCGGAATCAAATCCACTCGCCACTGTGGTCGCCAGTCGTCATCCCAAGCAAACACAACCTGATCTGGTGGAAACTGCTTTGCAATCGCGCTGACCATGTCTAGAAAGCCACGTACTGCTCCTGAAGGAGTTCCGTCTGGCGCGGTGATACTTTCTGGGACTGCGAAGAACGCGCGGTAGTAAAGCGTGGCAGTGTCGAAATACAGATTCCGCGGAACTGCAAATGACTCGGTTGCTTTTACCACGCCACAATCCCCCGATTAATCAAATCACTTGATGCCCGAGCAGCTCTGGCAACTTCAGGATCTTCACTTGCCAGTGAAATTTGTCCGAGTAAATCAATAACTTGCTTACTCCATCTAACAAAGTCACCGGCTTGCAAATCAGAACTCTTGAGCACTCGCGCAATCGATTGACCTCTAGCCCATTTCAGTGTCAACCAAACAAATCCTGGATCCATGTCGCGCAAGCTATCCATTCGATGCTGAGTCTCTATCTCTTTAAGCTCTCCCCATTTGTAAACCATTTCAGTTAGGGCGATACCTAAACTGCCATCTGGAATGTTCTGAGTGTCGCGATCATCATCGCGTCTGGACTCATAAACCAAAGTGCTCACTGCACTTGCCATTTGTTCTGGTGTTAAGTCTTTCCAGACGCCACTTCGTAAACACTCCGCGGCTAGTAGATCCAGTTCGCAATAGATGCGGCCCAGAATGGCTCCTGCCTCAGTTACTACGTGACCCGAATCCTTCTCTTCTAAGTATTTGAGTGTCGTTAAGACGGCACAGATTCGATCAAAATCCTTGGCTATCGAACTGGTTCTGGTTGCAACCCGAGATTCCAACTTTTCGATCTCGCGCTGGGTTGAATAGATGCGCTCATGCCACCTGACATGTTCTTCCCGGTCATTACAGCCATGACAAGCGTGAGCTCGGATAGCTTTTCGAAGCCTTGAGACTTCCACGTCCGACTTTGATTCAGCCTGCGCTGCGCGTTGGACTTTAGGTGCGCCACGAGAAATGTCGGCGATCTGATCTGCCAGCCAATTGCGCGTCTTTGGCGAACGGGAATCAAATGTTGCGGGAATGCGAATTCTCCCGATCACTCGGCCTTGATCACCAACATCGGTGTAACCAATTCGCTTTACGACTCTGGATTGCGACATAACTCGAGGCCTTGGATCATCAGAATCTCTGGCCTCATCCAAAACGACATATGGAGTTGATGAGCGACGCTCGGAATCCACCACGATTACATCGCCGCGCTCAACTTCATTTAGAAAATTCGTAGCAGTATTTCGGCGTTCACGTACGCCGTCACGCTTAGTGTCTTTCTCTAGAACAGATAATTGACGTCGCAAATTCATGTAACTAGTGAAGTCGCCCAAGTGACATTCCATTGCTTCTTGATAACCATCGATAGCAGTTTCATTGCGACGCATTTGAGTGGCTAAACCAACAACAGACTTATCGGCTTGGAATTGAGCAAAAGATGATTCCAAAAGCTCGCGGGCTCTTTGAGTACCAAACTTTCCGATCAGATTGATTGCCATGTTGTATGACGGCTTGAAGCTTGATTTGAGCGGATAAGTTCGAGTACTAGCCAGCCCTGCCAACGAATCTGGATCGAGTTCGTTATGCCAAACCACAATCGCATGTCCTTGGGTATCAATACCGCGACGTCCGGCGCGACCAGTTAACTGCGTGTACTCCCCTGCAGTGACGGGAGCATGTACTGAACCATTCCATTTAGTTAACTTCTCAAGAACCACGCTTCGCGCCGGCATGTTGATGCCCAGGGCCAGCGTTTCAGTAGCGAATACCACCTTGACTAAACCCTCTTGAAAAAGCTGCTCAACAACTACCTTGAAGGCTGGAAGAAGACCGGCGTGATGAGCCGCAATTCCCTTTTCTAGTCCCTCACACCAAGATGCAAATCCAAGCACTCGTAATTCCTCAGAATTAGCGTCTGGGAAATGGGCATCGACCACGCCTCGGATCTGTAACTGCTCTTGAGGCGTCGTAACGCACAACCCACCAGCCAAGCATTGCGACACGGCATCGTCGCATGCAGCTCTCGAGAAGATGAATGTAATGCTCGGCAGTAGGCCTGCGCGATCTAATTCCTCTATAACTTCAACTCGAGAGGGTGTGTATCGACTTCGGAATCGGTTCCCTCTGCCATAACCATGACGCGATTGCTGTCGATCATTTCGAGCGATCCGCTGC
>JBIKSW010000070.1:0-4829 GCA_044348415.1 Candidatus Nanopelagicales bacterium | reverse complement strand
ACTCGTTTTTGCACAAGCGATAGCGGATTTAAATATTTCTCACCTCGAATTAATCCCCAATGTAAACAACTAACAGTTGTTTTGCTGGAGCAATGACTTTCGCCGGGAACAAGTGTTCCAATCACTTCACCCACACGAACTTTTGAACCAACGGTTACCAAAGCGCTAACTGGTTCGTAAGTCGTCCGAAGCGAACCATGTTTGATCACGACCACACCTTTGCCTGCAACCAAACCCGCAAAAGTGATCACACCATTGCCCGCGGCGAGAACTTGGTCGCCAGCCTGACCAACCAGATCAACCCCACGATGTCCTGGTAGCCAATTCTTTGGCGGTCGATCGAATCCTGCACTTAGTTGGGCTGGTTTCAGGGGCCAATCCCATTTGGTCGCTGCATGCGCAGGGTTGGCTTGGGTAAATCCAGCAGATAGCAGCAAAGCGGTCGCCAAAACCCCAATAACCGTGCGAAAAGCTTTGGATTTCATTGCCTTAGGATCGCCAAGAATCCCACCAAGACAAAGTCGGCAACCCCAACTGTGGAATGGCCAAGGCTGTGGTTTTGGGGCACCCAAAACCCCCGTAAACTAAGGGATGCACCTAGCAATAGGTGACTTCACAGGTTCAACAAAGTGAATCGTTAGACCATCGGTCCTGGCAACAGGCGGTCTCCGACACGAGAACCAAGGATGACTTCAACCGAAGTCATACAAACCGCAATGAGGTTGGTTAACGCCAGCCTAAGAAATAGGAGTACAACCATGGCCGTCGTATCGACGCGACAGCTGCTGGATAACGGTGTTCACTTCGGACATCAGACCCGCCGCTGGAACCCAAAAATGAAGCGCTTTATTTTCACTGAGCGCAATGGCATTTACATCATCGACTTGCAGCAGTCACTTGCTTACATTGACCGCGCATACGAATTCGTTCGCGAAACCGTAGCTCACGGTGGCACCGTTCTTTTCGTAGGTACCAAGAAGCAGGCTCAAGAAGCAATCGCAACTGAAGCTGCTCGCGTTGGCATGCCATACGTAAACCACCGTTGGTTAGGTGGAATGCTTACAAACTTCCAGACCGTTTCAAAGCGTATTTCTCGCATGAAGGAACTAGAACAGATCAACTTTGATGATGTTGCTGGTTCAGGTCTTACTAAGAAAGAACTTCTGGTTCTTCGTCGCGAAAAAGAAAAGCTAGAACTTGTTCTAACTGGTATTCGTGACATGCAAAAGCTTCCAAGCGCAATTTGGGTTGTTGACACAAACAAAGAGCACATTGCAGTTGGCGAAGCTCACAAGCTAAACATCCCAGTAGTTGGAATCCTTGATACCAACTGCGATCCAGATGTTGTGGACTACCCAATTCCAGGAAATGACGATGCACTTCGCGCAGTTGGTTTACTAACCCGCGTGATTGCAGATGCAATTGCTGATGGCTTGATGGCACGCGCTGGCGGTGCAGTTGCTGGTGCACCTGCAGATGCAGCCGTAGAACCACTTGCTGACTGGGAAAAGGAACTTCTAACTGGAACTGCTGATGCAGCGCCAGCTGAAGCGCCTACTGCCGAAGCACCTGCCGCTGAATAAGCCTTCGTAACTGCGGGCGATTACTTGCCCGCAGTTACATCTTTCATTTATCCAAAATCTATTGACCCCAAAACATAAAAGGAACTAATCAATGTCTATCTCAGCCGCGGACGTAAAGAAACTTCGCGACAATACTGGCGCCGGAATGATGGAGTGCAAGAAAGCACTTGAAGAATCAAATGGCGATTTTGACAAGGCAGTAGAGATTCTTCGAATCTCTGGAGCTGCAAAAGCCGCAAAGCGTGGTGCCGAGCGCGAAACTTCAGCTGGCATCGTTGCTCAGGATGCCGGTGTACTTGTAGAACTACTTTGCGAAACTGACTTCGTTGCAAAGAGCGAAGACTTCATCAAACTTGGTGATGAAATTGCTGCCGCAGTTAAGTCTGCTGGCGCAAAGGATTCAGCTGCAGCCGCTGCGCTAACTCTTGGTGGCGGAAAAACCGTCGAACAGGCAGTTGCCGACATGGCTGTAGTAATTGGCGAAAAGATCGAACTAGGTCGCGTAGCTAATCACGAAGGTGACGTTGCGGTTTACATGCACCGCCGTTCGGCAGATTTGCCACCAGCGGTTGGCGTTTTGGTTTCCTACTCAGGATCCGAAGAAGCCGCTCGCGCTGCCGCAATGCAGATTGCCGCAATGCGTCCAAGTTACTTAACTCGGGAAGAAGTTCCTGCAGATGTAGTTGAAAACGAAAAGCACATTGCTTCGGAAACTGCAAAAGAAGAAGGCAAGCCAGAAGCTGCGCTTCCAAAGATTATTGAAGGTCGCGTAAACGGCTTCTTCAAGGACAGCTGTCTGCTAGAGCAATCCTCAGTAATCGATAACAAGAAGTCAGTTAAGCAAGTTCTGGAAGAAGCCGGAACCAGCATCACTAGCTTTACTCGAATCGAAATTGCCGGCTAACTAGCAATTTCTAGCCTCTTTTGGCGCTGCCTCCCGACTGTGATCCAGTCGGTGGGGTAGCGCCAAAAGTATTTTGTGGGGGCTTCTTGTACGGGGTCAGTTTTCTGGGGGCAATGCACACTTTTTGGGTCAAGTAAGGCAAGATTGAGGTCGTGAGTGCATCTGATAAATCCCAAATCTGGCCCGGTGTTCCGCAAGGCGGCTGGAAGCGTGTACTTCTAAAGCTCTCTGGTGAAGCCTTTGCTGGCGAAGGCAAACTTGGTGTTGACCCTGATGTGGTGAATGACATCGCCAGGCAGATTTCTGGAGTTGTTGAATCTGGCGCGGAAGTCGCCGTAGTAATTGGTGGCGGTAACTATTTCCGAGGCGCCCAGCTTGCCGAGCGCGGCATGGATCGGGCTCGAGCTGACTACATGGGCATGCTCGGCACCGTTATGAACTGCCTTGCACTTCAGGATTTCCTTGAGAAGCAGGGTGTTGCCACTCGAGTTCAAACTGCGATTCCAATGAGCCAGGTGGCTGAGCCTTACATTCCGGGTCGCGCTGTGCGTCATCTAGAAAAAGGACGCGTTGTTATCTTTGGTGCGGGACTGGGAACACCATATTTCAGTACCGATAGTTGTGCGGCTCAGCGCGCACTTGAAATTGGCTGCGAAGTTGTTTTGATGGCTAAGGGTGTTGACGGCGTTTATGACGATGACCCTCGGACGAATCCTGCTGCGAAGCGGTATGAAAACTTAAGTCACGATGATGTATTGACTCAAAACCTTAAAGTCGCCGATGCCACCGCAATTAGCCTTTGCCGCGACAACGAATTACCAATCGTTGTTTTCAATTTGCTAGTAGACGGCAACATTGCGCGCGCAGTTCGTGGAGAAAAAGTTGGAACCCTTATTAAGACCAATAGCTAGAGGATTTGAGCAGACATGATTAACGAGACATTAAAAGATGCCGAAGAAAAAATGGCAAAAGCAACAGAAGTAACCCGCGAAGAGTTCACCACGATTCGTGCTGGCCGCGCCAACGCTGCACTATTCTCCAAGATCATGGTGGAGTACTACGGAACTCCAACTCCACTTCAGCAAGTTGCATCGATTCAAACCCCAGAACCACGCGTCGCTGTGGTTACCCCATTCGACAAGTCCGCGTTAGGCGCGATCGAGCGTGCGATTCGTGACTCTGATTTAGGCGTTAATCCATCCAATGATGGTGCAATTGTTCGCGTGCCGTTCCCACAGCTAACTGAAGAGCGACGTAAAGAATTCATCAAAGTTGCTAAGGCTAAAGCTGAAGATGCTCGGATTGCGATTCGTAACATTCGACGCAGCGCAAAAGAAACTTTAGAGAAAATGGCAAAAGATGGCGATGTCGGTAAAGACGAAGTGGCACGCGCTGAAAAAGCACTTGAAGACTTAACTACAAAAGCCGTTGGTCACATTGACGACATGCTTAAGCACAAAGAAGCTGAACTTCTCGAGGTTTAGTCAGTGACTTCTAACCAAACCGACTACGGCAAAGCTGGAAGAAACCTGCCGGCAGCGACCGCGGTTGGCCTTGGGCTCTTGGCTACAGTGATCGCATCCCTATTTATTGATATTCGATTCTTTGCAATCTTGGTTGCATTTGCGGCGATGCTAGCTGTTCGTGAATTAGGTAAGTCACTTGTGGTTGGACTTTCAGATCGCATGAGCATCTTGCTTCAGGTGTTGTCGCCGACAATAGTTATTGCAGCTGCAGTGTCCGGGGTTACTGGCTTACTTGCCACATTCGTTGCCAGCGCACTTTTGGTTCTCACTGTCCGACTTCTCGATGGCCAAGAAGCATATGTTCATCATGTAACGCGCTCAATCTTTACTCTGGTTTACGCGCCATTACTTGCTGGCTTTGCGGTGCTTTTGTCTACTCAAACAGATGGCGCCTGGAAAGTCTTGGCATTCATTTTGCTAACCGCTGCTACTGATTTTGGTGGCTATGTTGCTGGCGCTTTATTTGGAAAACACCCAATGGCGCCAAAAATTTCCCCTAAGAAATCTTGGGAAGGTTTTGCTGGCGCGTTAGTTCTACAGGTAGTAGTTGGAATCGCACTGTGGGTTTACATTTTTGATCAGCCTTGGTGGGAAGGTGCAATCGTCGGCACCTTAATGATGCTGACTGCAACGATTGGTGACCTTGTCGAATCAATGATTAAGCGCGACTTAGGCATAAAGGACATGGGTTCGTTGTTACCAGGTCATGGTGGCGTGATGGATCGTCTGGACTCGTTAGTCATTAACGCCTTTATGGCGTGGCTGCTATTCGGATTTTTTCTCTAACTAGCACCTGACCCGTAGGCTATTGGTATG
>JBIKSW010000213.1:0-4841 GCA_044348415.1 Candidatus Nanopelagicales bacterium | reverse complement strand
GAACAACTTGAGAACCAGATACTGCAACTGCAGTAACTGTGCGAGCTGTTCCAGCAGTAACTGTGAACGCTGAAGTCGGAGCGGTTGTTGCGTTCAGCGGTTCGTTGTATGTAAGCGTTAATGTCACACCGTCGGCAGCAAGGACTGCGGATGCTGGTGTGTAAATCGGACTTGTTTTGTCCACAGTAGAACTGTTAGCTACGGCCTGGTTAGTAATAGTTACTGCGTCATTGCCAACCACGTCTTCAATTGCGCCGTTAGACGTGATTTCATTTGATGTTGGAGCGTTGTAAGTAACTGTTGTAGTCACTCCACTACCTATGGGAGCTGCCAAAGTTAAGACAACTTGCGAACCAGATACTGCAACTGCAGAAACTGTACGAGCTGTTCCAGCGGTAACTGTAAACGCTGAAGTCGGAGCAGTTGTTGCATTCAATGGTTCGTTGTAAGCAAGTGTTAACGTCACGCCATCAGCAGCAAGGGCTGCGGATGTGTAGATAGGTCGTGTTTTATCAGCTGTTGAATTGTTGACAATCACATCATTTGCCACATTAAAATTGAGCGCATCACCGCCAGCTGTTGTTTGAATTGCCGCATTCGTGGTCGCGTCGTCGCGAGCTGGTGCTGTGTATGCAACTGTTACCGCTTGACCTGCGCCAATTGTTGACGACAGCGCGAGTGTTACCCGGTTACCACTAACCGAAGCACTCGAAACCGGAACTGCAACACCATTTCTAGTGACTGCAAATGCGCTTGCTGCGGATGGCACAGAACCCAGAGCCACTGAAAAATCTAAAGTAACGGAAAGCCCATCAGCAGAAACGGCGGCGGAACTAAATGCTGGACCAGGGTTTGCGTAGTCGCCAAGGATTCGGACTAGAGGTTTGTAAGCTCCTCCAGCAATAATATTATTTTGAGCGTCGATCGCAAGTGAACCGGCATGATCCGCTGCACCTGAAAATGGATTTGCACTAGCAATGTTTGCGTTGAAGAGAGTGTCTTTTGTTCCATCGGCATTTAAGCGATAAATGCCTGGCGCACTACCCCATCCGGTGTAAACAATTCGTCCCACGTTGTCAACAGCGATATCCAAAATGTCACCGTCGATGCCAGCAGCTGCAACATTGGTTGCCATTGTTCCCGTACTTGCAGTTCCATCCGCATTGAAAAGGCGAAGATTTCTTCCAAATGCCACAATGATCTTCTGGTTGGCACCTGAGCCAATCAAGTTCATGGCATTCGAGGCTCCGGTATTACCCGTAGTGTCGGCGCCAGCGATATAGGCAGTTGTGAACGATAAATCTAATGTGCCATCTAAGTTGTAACGTCTCAAAAACCCCTTACCTGTGTTATCCATTCCACCTATTAGGATCTTTTCACTAGCATTTATGGTTTGACTCTTGACAGTTGTCACCTTTGAAAAGGCAGTCGGCATTTGGTTTGCGGGCAAAGCTACATTTGCTTGAAAATTAGTGTCGAGTGCACCTGACGAATTGAATTTGTGAAGAAACGGTGAAGTAAAAGATCCAACAATTATCGATCCATCTGCAAGTTCTGCTATTGAGTTAGATCCTTGCGGAGCTATGTTTAAGCTTGTCGAACTCGCCCACACCTGTCCACCAGCACTCCCAGTTTTGCGAACTGGAGCTTCTTTGCTGTATGCCGATGTTCCCCCACTTATTACCGTATCGTCGGCACGAATAAAACCTGAACTAATTGTTGTTGCTGTTGAATTCGTAAATCCTAAATCTGTTCCAGTTGCAGATAATCGTTTAATCCATGGAGTTAGCTTAATTCCAACAATGATGTTGCCATCACTTTGGATACCAAGAGGAAAACCTTGTCCACCTGGTAAGGATGCGGTTGCAGAAAAAGTTGTATCAACAGTTCCAGGTTCGCCTGCAGCTGCTGCGGCTGGCTTTATGTTCAAGCTTTGGTCAACTGCAGTGAATGTTCCAGCTAGAAGTGCAGTTGCAATAACAGTGTGCAAGATATTGCGACGGAGTTTGCGGTGACGACCGCGCGCAGACGTTGTCATGCAATCACCCGACTATTACAGGAAACGGGCGCAACAAAACATGACACAACAGCGTGTGCATATGTATATGTACTAAATTGCACGAAAGTTAATCCGTTTCCCCGTCGTTTAACGAAACAACCTTACGTTTCAGGGAATTTTTCACTATCCAATAAGCAGGGGCTTCCCTGTCCAATTCGCAACACGAAAGATTTTGAAAAGATTTATCGTTTTAGAAATTAAGCGGTGAATTATCGTTGCGAAATTGCACAGGGTAAACCCTATATTTTTTAGTTATCTCTGATTTTTGTTATTAAGTATTCGGATTTACGAGCGCCGACTCAATGCCCGCAGTCCACCAGCACCAACCATTGCCAAGATTCCCAGTAATAGCAACAGATCTGGGCGAGTGCCACCGGTCTTGGCTAGGCCAACCTTGGTCTTCTTAACAACTGGAACAACGGCGGTGTCTTCAACCGTGATGATCAGGCTAGAAAGTGCCATCATTCCTAGGCCATCCATGATGATGTAAGGAATTGTTGCCTGGCCCGTGAAACCATCACGCGGAGTGAAAGTAACTTGACCCGTTGTTGGTTCAACAACATAAAGTCCATCAAGAGTCGTTACCGACATTTGGGTACATGCAGGTGAAATTTCGCCTGTTCCACAAAGTCGAATCGTTGTTGGATCAAGCGCGGCAGTTCCAGGCTTGTCATTTGAAACTGGATTCAGGACAACAGATGTTCCTGGCTTGGTCTTGGTAATGTCAACAGTTGCAGCTGGCGCGCCTGGCGGAGCAATAGTTGGAACTAGCAGCGCAGTTGCAGACTTAACGCCACCAGCACCGGAATAGTTATTCCAAATTTGGTAAGTCGGTGGGTATTTAACTGTTCCAATAAAGCCCTTGCCAGTTGCAAGTCCAGTGATCGGGTCAATCATGTTTGGATTCGGAGTAAAGACAACCTCGCCAGTGGTTGCATTAACTTCGTAAGTACCTTCAACGGTCTTCACCTTGGTCGCAGTGCAATCTGCAGGGGTTGTCGACATCACAACAAATGTTGAGTTGTCACCGCAAAGCTTGATCGATGTTGCAACCAGATTTGGCGCAGGCACTGTTGATCCATCAGGAACTGAGCCAGCCGCATCATTTAGCCAAGGCTTCAAGGTCACTGGCTTGTTGTATTCAGCCGAACCAGTATCAATTACTGCCGACGGTGCAGGTGGCGGAACCACAGTAATTGTGATTGTTGAATACGCCTTTTGACCTAAGTTATCTGGCAGTTGGTAGCCAATGGCAGGAGTTGTCCCAACGAAGTTAGGTTCAGGTGTGAAAGTAACCAGGCCAGTTGCCGCAACAGTTAACGTGCCAAGTTTGACATTGTTTTCGAACACATCAACAGTTGTTGCAGCGCAATCTGGTGGTGGCTGGTTTGCCGCACACAAGAAGATTCCGCTTGGTACCTGAGCGCGAGTATCAGGGAATAGCTCAGTTGATGCCCCTCCACCTGGACGGTCATTGCCAACTGGGGACAAGGTTTGAATTGCGCCTTGAACACCAGTTGAGAAATCAGGATTAGCAACCGGTGGTGGAGTAATTGTTGGAGTAAGAGTTGAGGTCACCGAGCGACCAAGGCCATCAGTGATCTGGTAAGTAACTGGTGTCTTTACCCCTGGTGTTGCTGATGACAAAGCAGCGTAAGTAACAATTCCAGTTGTTGCGTTAAGTGTGTAAGTTCCTTCACCTGGGATTGTCACGATGCCATCGGCATCACAGGTTGTGGTGCCTGGAGTAAGCAAACAAACACTTGAATTTGTTAGATCAGGTGCGCCGGTTCCCTTAGTTGCAAGCGCTGGATCAGTATCGCCTGTTTGCCCATCAAAGATTGAACTAAACACCTTTGACTGCCCTGGCAATAATTCAACCGTGTCAGGGGTGGCATTTGGAACTGGCGGAACAGTAACTGTTGGAGTGTAAGTGGTTGATGACTTTTGGCCCAGGGCATCTGTTACCGAGTATGTAACAGGATTTGCGGTACCAGTAAAGGTTGGAAGTGGATCGAAAGTAACAATGCCAGTTGTTGGATCAATTGTGTAAGTTCCTTGATTTGCAATCACAACTGAGCCACCAGAAGTCACTGTGCAGTTAGGTGCCGTATCGCTAGGCGCACAAAGGCGAACAGAACTATCAGCAAGAGTTGTACCGGCTGCCGCTGAGTCAGAAGTATTCACGTTGTTTGTAACAACGTTACGAGTCTGGTTGGTATCCCAAGGACCAGTTGAAGTATCTGGAACAAGTGTTGGTGGTGGAATAACAGTTGGTGTGTAAGTAGCGGTTGCCTTCACATCAAAGTTGTCTTCAACAGTGTAAGAAAGTGGAGTTGGAGTACCGGAGTATCCAGTAACTGGAGTAAATGTCATTACGCCAGATGAATCAACAGCGTAAGTTCCAACGCCAGAAACGGTTACAGAAGTCTTTGTGCAGTTAGGCGCAACTTCAGCTGTTGGGTTTGGATCACAGAGCTTAACCGATGCAACATCTAATGTTGCATCAGATGCAGCTGAATCATTGGTAACCAACGTCTTGGTTTGGGCAGTATTCATTGGACCAGAGGATGTGTCATTTAAAGCCGTTGGCCCAGGAATAACGGTTGGAGTAATAGTTGCTGATGTGGTTTGCGGAGTAGTTCCAGTATCAGAAACTTGGTAGCGGACTGGAACGCTTACGGTTCCAGTAAAGCTTGGGATTGGATCAAAGGTGACCACGCCAGTTGTTGGGTTAACTGTGTAAGTGCCATCAGCGGTAGTAAGTGTTGTAAGTGTGCAG
>JBIKSW010000069.1:0-4854 GCA_044348415.1 Candidatus Nanopelagicales bacterium | reverse complement strand
AGTGTCGATGAGCGAGTCCAGAAGCTAATCGACACCATGCAGGAGTCAGTAAATTCCTAATTGTAGGATTGAGTTATGTTTACTCGTACCTCAGTTTTATTGGTCTCTGCCGCTCTAGTTCTGACTGGTTGTTCATCCTCTGATGAAGCAGCGCCAGCGGCCACAGAGGGCTCATCTGCAACCCTTACCGGAACACCAGTCAGCGTGGAGGTAACCGGTGAGTACGGTACTCAGCCAGTAGTTGCCATTACTCCTGGCGATCCAGTCACCGAACTCGAGATCACAGACGTAATCGTCGGCACTGGTGATCCAATGCCTGCTGATGCCGTTCTCACAGCCGACTATGTTGGATACGGCGGAACTACTGGACAGATGTTTGACGCCTCGTGGGTACGTAATGAACCAGCTACTTTTCCACTTTCAAATGTGATTATCGGCTGGCAAGAGGGTCTAGTTGGCATGCAAGTTGGTGGACGACGCCTATTGGTTATCCCAGCAGAACTTGGTTACGGAAACAACCCACCTCCAGGTAGCGGCATTGAGCCGGGAGAAACTCTTATCTTTGTTGTTGACCTAGTAAGTTTTGAGTAGTTCGCACACTTTGATCGAAACCCACTTAGTAGATAGAGGAACAAATGCAGGCACCAGAGTTTGATTTTCCAGAAGGTCCAGCACCAACTGAATTGGTAATTGAAGACATCCAAGTTGGAGACGGAACTGAAGCTGGCCCAGGCCAAACGGTCACTGTTCACTACGCAGGTATTGACTTCGAGACTGGTGAACAGTTTGATTCATCTTGGGATCGTGGCGAATCCATTGAATTTCGTCTTAAAGGTCTAATTGTTGGATGGCAGGAAGGTATTCCTGGCATGAAAGTTGGCGGTCGACGGAAACTAACTATTCCACCTGAGATGGCCTATGGAGCTGCGGGTAGCGGCCACAGACTTTCTGGAAAAACTTTAGTTTTCATCATCGATCTTTTAGCTGTTTCCTAAATCATGGCAAGAGCACGTACCGAGCGAATGCTCAACTTGCTCTTTGTGTTGCTTAATTCCAGAACTCCGCTCACTCGCGAACAAATTCGAGAGCGAGTTCCTGGATACGGCGAATCAAATGAAGCCTTTGAGCGAATGTTTGAGCGCGATAAGGCTGCACTGCGAGATTTAGCTATTCCAGTCGAGACAAAACCGGTCGACTTGTTTCATGATGACGTACTCGGTTATCGAATTGATCGCTCTGATTGGCTGATGCCTGAGATCACGCTCACAACACAGGAGCGAGCGTATTTAAGTTTGGCGGCAAGCGCTTGGCAAAACGCACAGCTCAGTACTGCTGCAAAACAGGCGGTATCCAGTGTCGATGCTCGAGAGCAAAATTCCGATATCTCGGTCCCAGTTTCGCTTGCTAAAGGGCGCAGACACATAACCGAGATCTTGGCAGCCATTGCCAATGGCAAGACAGTTGCATTTGAGTACGTTGGCCTGAATCAATCCGAAGTAGTCAAGCGAACTATCGATCCGTGGCGCGCCCTGCTTCATTCTGGACACTGGTACTTAGTTGGCTTCGATCAAGAGAAGGGCGAAGTCCGAACATTTCGTACGGATCGAATCGTTGGTGACTTGGTTGAAACCAAGCACGACATTCTTGAGTCAATGCCAAGTGACTTCGACCTGTCTGCAATTACGGAGAGCTGGGAACATTCCGAGAAGGACGCGACTATTGCATCAGTTTTGGTGCGACCCGGTCGCGCGGCATCGCTTCGAGTTCTTGCAACGTCATGTGAGATTGGGGATGAGTGGGATGTGTTAACGATTCCTTACCATCACGAGTCACAGTTGGTAGGGCTGATCGCTAGCGCCTGCGATGTTGCCAGAGTCAAGACTCCACAGTCTCTGCATAACTCAGTCTCGCGTGTCGTCACAACAACTTTGTCGGTGCATAACTATGGCAAATGATCTAGAGCTTTTGATCAGGTTGCTGCCATGGTTGGTGGCCAATAACGGTGCGTCACTTTCCGAAGTTGCAAAACACTTTGAAATCTCTGAAAAGCACGCATTGGAACTAATCGGTCAATTAGTGGTCACCGGACCATCTCAAGCCGGCGGGGGATTAGTTGACATCGACTTTGAGGATTCTGATTCAATCTTTGTTTCAGACGCCAAAGCATTAGACCGTCCAGTAAAGCTTTCTGAATTTGAAGCATCAACACTTCTGGGTGGCCTGCATTATCTGGAGCAGTTTCCAAATCTTGTGGACTCGGAGATTGTCGCTGGCCTAATTAGAAAGATTCAACAAGCTCTACCAAACGCTGATAGCCCTATCAATGTTGTTGCAGCGCCAATTTCGAGCTCCATCAGTCAAGTGGTAGCCGAGGCAATATCGTCGAAACTGTCAATTGAGATCAAATATGCGGGAGTGACCAAAGATGATCTCTCGGTAAGAGTGATTGATCCAGTGAAAACTTATTCGCAAGATGATTTTGTCTACTTGAAATCATGGTGTCGCAACTCACAGGCTTGGCGAAGTTTCAGGATGGATCGGATTCTTGAAGCTCAACTGGGTAGTGAAGCGATTAACATTCCTGACCTCGAAGAACCAATCGAGGCAAAGCGTGAATATTTGGCAGCGATCGAATTGGATAAGGCTTATTACGGACAATTGGACCAAGTGGACATTGTCAGCTTTAAGGAATACATGTGGCACGCAGTAGAAGTGGAATTACGGGTCTATTCCAGAGATTGGCTAGTTTCCTTGATTTTGGCCTCTGGCGGCAGGATGCGGGCAGTCAGACCAGAGGATCTAGTTGATGGCGTGATTGAAAGAGCCAAGGGTTGGGCATAACGCGGAACTAATCGTGCGGTAATCTGTATCTACAACATTTAGGAGTACACATGGTAAGAAATCCAGCGCTGTGGGCGGCATTAATTCTTTTAGTGATTGTGCTATTTGGTGCAAAGCGTCTTCCTGATGCCGTTAAAAGTGTTGCCCAATCACTAAAAGCCTTCAAGTCCGAAATGGAACCAGATTCTGAAGACGCGAAGAACAAAGGCGAGTCAAGTAACACCGACAAGATCTAGCCTGTGACCAAAAGTTCAGCTAACGCTGAAAGGCTCGGGTCTATGACTCTGGCCGAACATTTCACTGAGTTGCGCCGCAGGTTGGTGCGAAGTGCAATAGCGCTGTTTGTGTGCATGATCGCAATTTGGAATCAGTTCACCAGTATTTTTTCGTTAATTCGTCGGCCCTATGACAGTGTGCAAGGTATCGGATCTGACGCGGTTCTGGCGCTCACTGGCGTTACTAGCGGTTTCTCGTTACAGCTTCGGGTTTCCCTATCTGCTGCGGTAGTGCTGTCGAGTCCGATCTGGATTTACCAGTTATGGCGATTTATTTCCCCTGGCCTCAAGCGCAACGAACGTAAATGGGCCTACCTCTTTACCGGAGTTGCGGTACCACTTTTTGCGAGTGGCGTATTGCTTGCCTATTATGTTATGCCTCGCATGCTTGACACCTTATTTCAGTTCACTCCTGCAGATGTAGAGAACGTGACCAGCGTCGAGAGCTACTTAAGTTTCTTCTTGCATTTAACATTGTTTTTTGGAATTGGTTTTCTTTTGCCCCTGATCTTGGTTACCATGAATTTCGCTGGAATATTGAGTGGACAGAGACTACGCGCTGCTTGGCGCTGGCTAATCCTGGGAAGTTTTTTCTTTGGCGCTGTTGCAACACCAAACGGTGATCCACTAGCTATGACATTTGTTGCAGTACCAATGATTGCGCTTAGCTTTATTGCAGTTGGAGTTGCACTACTTAATGACCGCCGCAGAACTCGCAAAGGGAATAAATCAGATTGACCCTCGCGCTACTAGTTAAGCCGACTGTCTGGGAATCCCGCAGAGCTAAGGCTGTGCTCGAAGTTCTGCAAACATCTGGCGCAGTAGTTTTGCAGGGATCCAACAGAGCCGAACTCAGTGTCGAATTGGCAGCTTTACACAGCAATTATCCAGAAATGACTCTCGTAGCTTGTGGCGGTGATGGCACAGTGCATCTGGCGCTGAACTCAATGCCAGACAATGTTTCACTAGCCGTTATTCCGATGGGAACTGGAAACGATTTCTCTAGATATCTGGGAATCAAGGACGTAAAGACCGCATTGGATGTTCTATCTACTGGCGAGGCAACGGCTCTAGATTACGGGCTAGTGACCTTGGCCAACGGGGTTCAGCGAAAATTCTTAGGTGTAGCCAGCTGTGGTTTCGATGCGCAAGTGAACGAAAGAGCTAACACTTATCGTGGGCCATCTGGCACCCTTAAATACCTAGCCGCGCTATTTGTCGAATTATCAAAGTTGCGTCCCATTAACTTCACAGTTGTCACAGATGACGACAAGATTCGCAGTGAGTTGCTGACCCTGGTTGCAGTTGGTAACACCTCATCATACGGTGGTGGTATGAAGATCTGCCCAACGGCTAATGTTTCTGACGGGCGCTTTGAGGTTACTTATGTTCAAGCAGTGACTCGTCGGCTCCTGGTTAGCGTCTTGCCTAAAGTTTTTTGGGGCGGACACGTGTCACATCCCAAGGTGCAGCAGGAAGCTGCCTCCATCGTGGAATTGGGTGGTGATATTTTTGCGGTTTATGCAGATGGCGAGCGAATCGGACACGGCCCAGTAGTCATAACTATGCAACCGGGGGCAGTGCGTGTGTGGCAGGCACAACCAACTCCCACGCCGTAATCTTGAGACATGAATGACTCGCCAGCGCAAAGATATGCAGCGGCGAAATCCCGAACCAAGGATTCCTCAGGTCTACTTGGTTCGTTTCAGGAATCCCTGAGCTTTGTTCTAGATGACTT
>JBIKSW010000068.1:0-4939 GCA_044348415.1 Candidatus Nanopelagicales bacterium | reverse complement strand
AATCAGTATGTAGCAGTGCTAGAAATCATTGGGTCAGATTCACAACCGGGAGCAATCGAGCTTTTTGGCGCAGACATGCAAACCTTGGCCGCCGTTCTTAACTTCTTCCAGTCATGGAGTCTGCCCGCACTCATCGCAATTGTTGCTTTGGGAGTTATTGGACTTTCGCTTAGTAGAGACAAGCTCAGGGCAACTTCACAAGTTTGCTTGGGTATGTTCTTTTCGTTTGGGCTTTGGGCAGCTTTTCTATCGCAAAGTCGGCAAGCGTTTACCAATGTCATCGCGTCAGAAATATCTAGTTTGTCCGCAATAGTGATTGCGGCCTATCTATCTGACCTGAGCGCGAAGTTGCTAAACCTCACTGGGCTACTTTCACTTACGTTTGGCGCTCTAGCACTCGTGTTGTGGTCAGTGGCCAGTAGGCGCAAATCACGCATGGGCAAAGCACTCAACTAGACTGCATGGTGTGAGTACGCCATACCTGGATCAGCCTGAGGGCAAAACCGACGGTCCCAAAATGCTGAGGATCGAAGCCAGAAACTCACTTGTGCCAATTGAGCGCAAACCCGAATGGATAAAGACCAAACTCAAAACTGGACCTGAATACACCCAGATCATGGACTTGGTTAAATCAGAGGGCTTGCACACGGTATGCCAAGAAGCTGGCTGCCCCAACATTTACGAATGCTGGGAAGATCGAGAAGCAACTTTTCTAATTGGTGGAGACCAGTGCACTAGGCGCTGCGACTTCTGCCAGATTGATACTGGCAAGCCAGTAGATCTTGATCGCGATGAACCACGTCGCGTTGCAGAGTCCGTCAAAGCAATGCAACTTAAGTACGCAACTGTTACCGGAGTTGCACGCGACGACCTTCCAGATGGCGGAGCTTGGTTATACGCCGAGACCATTAGACAGATTCACGAAGTTGTTCCAGGTTGCGGAGTTGAGATGCTTGCACCTGATTTTGATGGCAAGCCAGATTTGCTCCAAGAAGTGTTTGAATCAAGGCCTGAAGTTTTTGCGCACAACATTGAAACTGTGCCACGAATCTTTAAACGAATTCGACCTGGTTTCAAATACGAAAAATCTCTTGGCGTGATTACTTCGGCACGAGAGTTTGGACTAGTCACAAAAAGCAACTTAATCCTTGGCATGGGCGAAGAGATTTCTGAAGTTCATCAGGCGCTTACCGATCTGCACGAAGCAGGTTGTGACCTAGTTACGATTACGCAATACCTTCGACCATCCCTGCGTCACCATCCCGTAGATCGTTGGGTCCGTCCCGAAGAGTTCGTAGAGTTGGCGAAAGTGGCTGAGGACATTGGGTTTGCTGGCGTTCTAAGCGGTCCACTAGTTCGGTCCTCTTATCGAGCTGGCAAACTTTACAAGCAAGCCATTGCCGCTCGAAATTCAACTGACGTTTAAGGTAGAGATATGTCACTAAAGATGCAGGCTCCAAAGAAGCAACGTTGGTATGTCCAGATCAAGGAAACCTACAAGTTTGCCTCCAATGAAATCTCGTTCTTGGCGCTTCGTCTATTGGGTGTTTTCTCACTCGTTTTTGGTGCGCTTTTCGCAATCGGTGTGGCAATTGATCAAACCATTTTCTTTGGAATTTTTGCTTTTGGCACTGGCCTACTTGCTACGACTTTCTTTTTTGGAAAGATCGCAGAAAAGGCCGCCTACTCTTCGATTGAAGGACAAGTTGGAGCTGCCGCTTCAGTACTGAATGCGCTAAGAGGAGCTTGGCAAGTTACTCCTGCCGTTGGTGTCGACAAGCATCAAAACATGGTCCATCGCGTAGTCGGTCGCCCAGGCATTATTTTGGTCGGAGAAGGTAGCCGTCCAGGCGTACTTCTGGCAGAGCAGCGTAAAGCGCACGCTCGATACGCTCAAGGTGTCCCAATTCATGAAATAGTCGTCGATGGTGTCGACGTCACAATCTCAAATCTTCAGAAGAAGGTTAAGAAGCTTGGCAAGTCATTGCGTCCTGCCGAAGTTACTCAAGTGCGAAATCGACTAAAGGCACTTCCACAAACTGCGCTTCCAATTCCTAAGGGACCGCTACCACTCGGTAAGAAGATGCCACGTCGATGAGCGATATCTCAACTACGATCTCTGAGTTTTTTGCCAACGTTTCGGTTTCTTACTTAATTGGCATGGTTCTGATAGTTATCTTCATCGCAAAGAAGTTAATCAAATGGGCAATTGTGTTTGCAGTTCTGATGTTCTTTGTACTTCCCTACCTAGATGAGCAGGGCTACTTGGATTCAGTAAAGGGACTTTTTAACTAAAGGTTCGCTTTACTGACTGTCTGTTTTATCGAACGGCCCGTGCTACTTCACCAGCAGTTGCAATCCAAACTTCATCGTGTGACTTAACAAAAGTTAAGAAACGCTCCAGCATGGCAACTCGGCTTGGACGCCCAATAAACTGCGGATGCATAGTTAGCATCGTCAATCCACCTAGGCCATGAATTCCCAAGAACTCTTCGCGCCAAATTTCTTCCACATCTCGGGCCGATCGAATTGTGCGATTCCAGTCACTGCCAACGCTGAACCAAAAGTACGGTGCGTCATCCAGCATCCACTGCACTGGCAATTCAACTAGCTTGTGTGCTGGGTGAATGTACGGCTTAATGTCATCCATCATGCTTGATGAATACTCAAAACCATGTTCGACGAGTAGATCAAAAGTATTGGGACTGACTTCCCATGACGGCGATCGATATCCCGTTACTTCAACTCCGAATTGCTCTAGAGCTGCTTTGCCCTTAATCAGTTCTTCGAGTTCCTCGGACTTTGAAAGCTTCGTTGGTGAAGTGTGGGTATATCCGTGATGCCCTAGTTCGTGACCGTGCGCAACTATTTCGCGCATTTGATCTGGATAGCGTTCGGCCACCCGGCCTGGAGTAAAGAATGTCGCTGGTAAACCCAAGTGATCAAGGACGTCTAGAACTAAACCCAAGCCAACTTTGGCACCATAGGTACCCTGCGAAAGAACGCCAGGGCGATTCAGATTTTCTGGATTCTCAGCCAACCAAACTTCTTCAGCATCAAAATCAAAACTGATAACAAAAGCTGAGGTTTTTCCAGCAGGGAGTTCGAGTGAAGGCATGTACCTATCTTGCCCGCACGATTACGGTTCCAACAGCTTTATCGTGTAATCCGCGGCCGTCGCGATCCCAGATCAAGGCAGGTACCGCTAAACAAAGAAGTGCAGTCCGGGTCAAGACCTTTAACAAGGTGACCGGTGCTGGACTAATCGATATAAGTCTGAGGCCAACAATTTTGTAGCCAAAGGTAGCTCCGGTTGTTGCCGTTAACAAAAACACGTGGGCAGCAAAGACTCCCAATGTGGCAGCCCCATAATCGCCCGAGCCATAAACCAGGGCTGGGAATGCTAAATGAGTGACCAAAATTGCTGCAATCCAGTCGATCATTAGGGCGATGATTCGCCTTCCCATGCGCCCTGCTGAACCAATTCCCTGTTTGGGTAAACCAAGGCGTTCACCAGGGTAACCAAAGTCCATGCCTTGGTCTTCCAAGGCTGCTTTTGGTCCCGAAAGCCATGAGCCAATGTCTCTTCTATCCACGACTTAACCCTAAATCTATTTTGGCTTTACTGCTCACCGTGGCTGGCCGAAAGTGGGATTGAAATTGCAAATGTGGTTCGCTGTAACAAACACGAAACACATGGGACACGGCGTTGAAATCGCACCCCGCTATCCTCGACAACAGGCCAGAGAAATCTCTGGAAAACGCGCAATTATTACCTGGAGGATCAATGTCCAATCTTGGACTCAAAACCGCCGAAGATGCACTTAAGTACATCAAGGACAACAACATTAGATTTCTTGACGTTCGCTTTTGCGACTTGCCTGGCGTAATGCAGCACTTTAATGTGCCTGTTGAATCTGTCGATGCTGCCTTCTTCGCTGGCGGCCAGATGTTTGATGGTTCTTCAATTCGCGGCTTCCAGTCAATCCACGAATCAGATCTAAAGCTGCTTGCTGATGTTACGACGGCTTTTGTGGATCCATTCCGCAAGGAAAAGACTTTGGTGATGAACTTCTCAGTTCACGATCCTTTCTCTGACGAGCCATACGCTCGTGACCCACGCAACGTTGCTGCAAAAGCTGAGGCTTACCTAGCTTCAACAGGCATCGCCGATACCGCTTTCTTCGCACCTGAAGCTGAGTTCTTCGTATTTGATTCAGCTCGCTTTAAGACCAGCACTAACGAATCTATGTACCATGTCGACTCAATTGAAGGCGCCTGGAATGCTGGCAATGAATTCAATGCGGATGGCAGCGATAACCGTGGCTACAAGACACCAATCAAGGGTGGTTACTTCCCAGTTTCGCCAACAGATCAAATGGCCGATCTCCGCGACCAGATGGTTGTGCGATTAGCAGACGTTGGTTTGCTTGTAGAGCGCTCACATCACGAAGTTGGCACCGCCGGCCAGATGGAAATCAACTACCGCTTCAACACTCTGCTAAAGGCCGCAGACGAAGTTATGTTGTTCAAGTACGTCATCCGTAACACTGCATGGGAAGGTGGCAAGACCGCTACCTTCATGCCAAAGCCGCTTTACGGTGACAATGGTTCCGGTATGCACGTGCACCAGTCGCTATGGACAAATGGATCCCCATTGTTCTACGACGAGCGTGGCTATGGTGGCTTGTCAGATCTTGCTCGTTGGTACATCGGTGGAATCTTGAAGCACGCACCATCGCTACTTGCCTTCACCAACCCAACCGTTAACTCTTACCGACGCCTAGTTCCAGGTTACGAAGCACCAGTAAATTTGGTTTACTCACAGCGCAACCGCTCTGCTTGCCTTCGTATCCCAGTAACTGGAAGCAACCCGAAGGCTAAGCGAATTGAATTCCGTTGCCCAGATCCATCAAGCAACCCATACTTAGCATTTGCT
>JBIKSW010000067.1:0-5013 GCA_044348415.1 Candidatus Nanopelagicales bacterium | reverse complement strand
GCAGTCGATAGCGTTTGGCTGACTCCAGAAGAAGTTAAAGAAATCGCGCCGATCGTAAACATCAGCGAAGACATTCGCTATCCAGTTATGGGTGCTACTTTCCAACCTCGTGGTGGCATTGCAAAGCACGATTGGGTTGCCTGGGGTTATGCCAAGGCTGCAGCAGATTTGGGTGTTGACATTATTCAGAACTGTGAAGTTACTGGATTCAAAATTGTTGATGGCAAAGTCCAGGGCATCAAAACAACGCAAGGTGACATAGCTGCAAACAAAGTTGGCATGGTTGCTGCTGGTCACACATCAGTTCTTTCCAAAATGGCTGGCTTTGATGTTCCACTACAAAGTCGTCCACTACAGGCACTTGTTTCTGAACTAAATGAACAGGTTTTAGATACCGTCATCATGTCTGGCGCAGTTCACGTTTATGTAAGTCAGGCTCATAAGGGCGAATTAGTAATGGGTGCTGGAACTGACTCATACAACTCTTATGCGCAACGCGGTGGCTTCCACGTAATTGAGCACCAACTAGCAGCAGCTTGCGAGCTATTCCCAATCTTCGAGCGCGCTCACATGCTTCGCACTTGGGGTGGCATCGTAGACATTGCCCCGGATGCATCTCCAATCATTGGTCTAACTCCAGTTGAGAATCTATTCATCAACTCCGGTTGGGGAACTGGCGGCTTCAAAGCCACACCAGGATCTGGCTGGGTTATGGCCGCAACCATTGCGAACGGTGAACCTGACGCTTTGGCAAAGCCTTACGCACTTGATCGCTTTATCTCTGGTCACTTAATCGACGAGCACGGCGCTGCCGGCGTGGCCCACTAAGGAATAACTATGTTGCATATCCCTTGTCCATACTGTGGTCCGCGCGATGAAACTGAGTTTCACTACGGATCCGAAGCGCATGTTGCTTATCCGGAAAATTCCGCAAACTTAACCGACGAAGAGTGGGCCAAGTTTGTATTCATTCGTTCTAATCCAAAAGGTTGGATGGCAGAGCGTTGGGTCCATAGCGCTGGTTGCCGTCGCTGGTTCAACGTTTGGCGCAACACGATTAATCACGAATTCGGACCGTCCTACAAACCATTCACCCCACAGCCAAAGAGTCCAGCATGAGCACAGTAACTTTCACATTTGATGGCAAGCAGTACTCCGGAGAAAAAGGCGAAAGCCTAGCTTCTGCCCTATTGCGCAACGGGGTATTGCATTTCACCGATAGCTCATACAAGGACCGCCCTCGTGGTGTCATGGGACTTTGGGTTGAAGAAACCAATGCTCTCGTCAACGTCGACTCTGGCGCCGGCGAACCTTTGAAGCCAGCCACAACGATTGAACTAGTTGAAGGTTTAGTTGTCCGCAGTGCGCAAGGTGTTGGCGACTTGCCAGATACTCGCGATATCTCGCGATATGACAAAGCCAACCGCCACGTAGACGTACTTGTTGTAGGTGCTGGAACCGCTGGTCTTGAAGCTGCAAAGAAGTTTTCCGATCTTGGCAAAAGCGTCATTGTTATGGACGACAAGCCAACCGCTGGTGGTCACCTGGTCTACTTAGGTCAAGAAGTTCCAGCTGAACTTCTTGCAGTACTAGAGCGCGAAAATGTTACCTACTTGCCACGCACTACCGTGCAAGGTTTGTACGACCAGGGATACTCAGTTGCAACCGAGCGTCGCACCGATCATCTTGATTCGAAGGTTCACACCGAAATGTCGCGCATTCGAACTTGGCACATCCGTGCCGAGCACACTGTGCTGGCAACCGGTGCTTTCCAGCGTCATTTAGTTTTTGCAAACAATGATCGTCCGGGAATCATGCTTTCGCATGCTGCTGCCACTTACGTTTCAAATGGTGCCAATCCGTTTAAGACTGCGGTAGTCGTAACCGTTGACAACCAGGGTTACCGCGATGCAATTAGATTGCACAAAGCTGGCGTACATGTAGCTGCAGTTGTTGATATCAGAAAGAAAGTATCTAAATCCTCAAAGAAGTCATCCCGCAAGGCAATCGAAAAACTAGGTATTCGTTTAATCAAGGGCGCCACCGTTATTGATACCCAGGCAAATCTCGACGGCTTGCTAAGCAGCGTCACGATTGTCGATGCAAAATCAGACTTGCAAGAAACCATCAAAACTGATTTGCTCGCTGTCTCTGGTGGCTGGACTCCAATAGTTCACTTGGCGACATTCATTGGTATTAAGCCAACTTGGAGTGCAAAGCGTGCTGCTTTCATCGTCAAGCACAAGGATTCACTCACAAGTACAGCTGGAATGTTGGCCGGTGATTTCGGCGACGATGACGAGGCTGCAATTTTCTTCGGGCCAAAACTATCCACAGAACAAGCCTTAGTTGCCTTTGTCGATTATCAGCGTGATGCAACTTACCGCGATTTCAAGCGCGCGATTGATGCTGGTATGCGAAGCATTGAGCACGTAAAGCGTTACACCGCAATTGGTACGGCGCATGATCAAGGTAAGACCAGCGGCACCGTAACTATGGGACTGATTGGCCAGGCCATTGGTAAAGCACCAGATGAAATTGGTTCTTTAACTTTCCGTCCCCCTTACATTTCAATTCCATTTGCTGCCTTGGCTGGCCGTGACCGTGGATTGCTTTCCGACCCAGAGCGCACAACGCCGATTCATGCCTGGCATGTAGCAAGCGGTGCACCAATGGAAGATGTAGGCCAATGGAAGCGTCCTTGGTACTTCCCTAAGCCCGGCGAAAACATGCACGCGGCAGTTCTGCGCGAATGTGCGGCGGTTCGCGAAGACGTCGGCGTGATGGATGCATCAACTCTTGGCAAGATCGACATTCAAGGTAAAGATGCCGGTCAGTTCTTGGACATGATTTACACAAATATGTTCTCGACTTTGAAAGTGGGCATGAGTCGCTACGGATTGATGTGTGGCATTGACGGCATGGTCTTCGATGACGGTGTCACCACTCGAATCAGTGAAAACCATTGGCTAATGACTACCACCACAGGTGGAGCTGCAAAGGTTTTGGATTGGCTTGAGGAATGGTTGCAAACCGAATGGCCACATCTTGAGGTTTACTGCACTTCGGTAACTGAGCAGATTTCAACTGTTGCAATCGTTGGTCCAAAGAGTCGCGAACTGATGAAGCGTCTTGCTCCTTCGCTAGATGTTTCCAATGAGTCATTT
This sequence comes from Candidatus Nanopelagicales bacterium, assembly GCA_044348415.1. Lineage (GTDB taxonomy): Bacteria > Actinomycetota > Actinomycetes > S36-B12 > UBA5976 > UBA5976. Next base: position 1,846 of record JBIKSW010000067.1, on the reverse strand, counting down.
GCATTCATGGAAAACAAGCACGCAGAAGTTGCTGGCGTTCCAGCTCGGATTGCCCGAATCTCCTTCTCTGGCGAACTTGCTTATGAAATAAACGTTCCTGCTGTGTATGGCTTACACATATGGGAATCAGTCATGGCAAAGGGCGCTGACTTAAATGTCACTCCTTACGGAACCGAAACTATGCACGTACTACGTGCCGAAAAGGGATTCGTAATCGTCGGCCAAGAAACTGATGGAACTCAGACTCCAGATGACTTGGACATGAATTGGATTGTTTCCAAGAAGAAAGATGACTTCATTGGCAAGCGTTCATTTAGCCGGGCCGACACTGCTCGCGAAGGACGTCACCAATTAGTTGGCATTCTGGGCGATGATGGCTCTTACGTAATTCCTGAAGGTGCTTACATTGTTGCCGGCGCGGATGCTAATACCGCACCACCTGTTAAGCACATTGGTTACATCACAAGTTCTTACGACTCGGCTGCACTTGGCCGATCGTTTGCACTTGCCTTAGTTGCCAATGGCCTTGCTCGCAAGGGTGAGAAGATTGCAATTCCAATGGCAGATCGCGTTGTAACTGGCGTAATCACCGATTCAGTATTTGTTGACAAGGAGAACACACGTCGTGACGGTTAATCTCGAATTTGCAAAGAGCCCACTTGGTGGCGCGAAGCACGGTGGCCTCGACAAAGCTGTCTTGATTCAAGAAGTTCCCTTTACTCCTGGCTTTGATTTGCGCGTGAATCCAGACTCAAGTGGATTCGCAGCGGTCAACCAGACACTTGGCCTTACCTTAAATCCAAAAGTTGGAACGGTGGTTCGCAACAATGCCGCTTGCATTGTTGGCGATGAATTGCCAGCAGCTGGCGGAATTAGCGCACTTTGCCTAGGCCCAGATTGGTGGTACTTAACAGGTACTGCTGACATTCAGGCACTGCTAAGACCAGTTCAGGAATCACATCACATTTCATTGGTGGATGTTAGTTCTCAGCGAACCAAGATTGAAGTTTATGGACCAAATGCTAAAGATGTGCTTGAGCATTACTGGGAACAAGACCTGCGGGATGAGCACTTTCCAATTGATGCTTGCAGCCAAGGTGTTCTAGCTAAAGCTCCACTCATAATGTGGCACTGTTGCGATAATTGCTACTTGCTATTTCCACGTGCATCATTTGCAAAGCATCTTTGGACCGCTTTGACTGATGCGGCAGTTGAGTACCTATAAAATTAGTTAACACTCTCTAACTAAAAAGTAGGCACCATGACTGCGGTCATTCTCGATGGAAAAGCTACTGCTGCTGCAGTAAAAGCGGATTTAGCAACTCGTGTTGCTGCGTTAAATGCCAAAGGAATATTTCCTGGTCTTGGCACAGTTTTGGTTGGCGATGATCCCGGTTCACACTCATACGTTGGTGGCAAACATAAAGATTGCCATGAAGTTGGAATCACTTCAGTACGTGAGGATCTGCCTGCATCAGCAACTCAAAAAGATGTTTTGGATGCGATTGCCCGACTTAATGCAGACCCAGCCTGTACTGGGTACATTGTGCAGCTGCCACTACCAAAGGGCTTGGACTCAAACGCAGCGCTTGAAGCAATTGATCCTCGTAAAGATGCCGATGGTCTACATCCAACAAATCTTGGTCGCTTAGTTCTAGGTGAACCAGCGCCACTGCCTTGCACGCCTCGTGGAATCGTTGAACTACTTCGTGCATATAACGTAAATATCGATGGCGCTGAAGTATGCATCGTCGGCCGCGGCGTGACCGTTGGTCGTCCACTTGGACTTTTGTTAACCCGACGCACCGAAAATGCAACCGTAACTTTATGTCATACCGGAACCAAA
>JBIKSW010000066.1:0-5052 GCA_044348415.1 Candidatus Nanopelagicales bacterium | reverse complement strand
CTGAAGGCCTTCGGGTAATCCTGGTTAATAGCAACCCAGCAACAATCATGACTGATCCAGAATTTGCTGATGCAACTTACATCGAACCGATTACTCCTGAAGTAGTTGCCACAATCATTGAACGTGAACGACCAGATGCACTTTTGCCAACACTTGGTGGCCAGACTGCACTTAATACTGCAATCGCACTTTTCAAGAACGGCGTATTGGATAAGTACAACGTTGAATTGATCGGTGCAGATGTTGATGCCATTGAACGTGGCGAGAACCGTGAGTTATTCCGTCAGATCGTTGCGGACATTGGCGGCGAAAGTGCGAAGTCATTTGTTTGTCACACTATGCAGGACTGCCTCGATGGCGTGAAAGAACTTGGCTATCCAGTTGTAGTTCGACCTTCCTTCACAATGGGTGGTGCTGGTTCAGGCATCGCATACAACGAAGAAGATTTGCATCGCATTGCTGGACTTGGATTACAAGCCAGCCCAACTACTGAAGTTCTTCTCGAAGAATCCATTATTGGTTGGAAAGAATACGAACTTGAGTTAATGCGCGACAACAAAGACAACGTTGTTGTTGTTTGTTCCATTGAAAACGTTGATCCAATGGGCGTTCACACTGGTGATTCCATAACCGTTGCGCCTTCAATGACTCTGACTGATCGTGAATTCCAAAAACTACGTGATCTAGGAATCGCAATCATTCGCGCCGTTGGCGTCGATACTGGTGGTTGCAACATCCAGTTCGCAGTAAATCCAGCTGACGGCCGCATCATCGTTATTGAAATGAATCCACGCGTTTCGCGCTCATCGGCGCTGGCCAGTAAGGCAACCGGATTCCCAATCGCAAAGATCGCTGCCCGCTTGGCAATCGGTTACACCCTAGATGAAATTCCAAATGACATCACAAAAGAAACGCCAGCGTCATTTGAACCGACTTTGGATTATGTGGTTGTAAAAATTCCACGTTTTGCTTTTGAAAAGTTCCCGAATGCTGACCAGACATTAACCACAACTATGAAGTCAGTTGGCGAAGCTATGGCGATCGGCCGAAACTTCACTGAAGCACTTCACAAAGCTCTGCGCTCTATCGAACGTAAAGAAAACCTATTTGTTTGGTCCCAAGATCCTAAGTCAATCGACATTCCCGATTTGTTGACCAAGATGAAGATCCCAACTGATGGCCGCCTTAATCACGTGCAGTTAGCGCTTTGGGCTGGCGCCACGGTTGAACAAGTATTTGAAGCCACCAAAATTGATCCTTGGTTCTTGGATCAAATCGTTTTGCTCTGTGAAGTAGCGCGCGAACTCAAAGCTGAAGCTGCGTTAGACCGCCACACAATTGTGGCTGCCAAGCGTCATGGTTTTTCAGACGCCCAGATTGGATTGATCCGCGGAATTTCTGAAGCCGAAGTTCGTGGCATTCGTCATACCTTGGACGTGCGCCCGGTTTACAAGACAGTTGATACTTGCGCTGCCGAGTTCGCAGCTCTTACGCCGTATTACTACTCTTCGTATGACCAAGAGACTGAAGTTTTGCCGCGCACGAATCCTGCAGTGATCATCTTGGGATCAGGTCCAAACCGAATTGGCCAGGGAATCGAATTTGATTACTCCTGTGTCCATGCCTCGCTAACTTTGCGCGAAAAAGGTTTAGACACCATCATGATCAACTGCAATCCAGAAACAGTTTCTACGGACTATGACACTTCTAGTCGGTTGTACTTTGAACCATTGACTTTAGAAGATGTACTCGAAGTCATTCATGCTGAAACTTTGGCTGGCCCTGTTCTTGGCGTAATTACCCAACTTGGTGGCCAAACTCCACTTGGGTTAGCGCAAGGACTTAAAGATGCTGGCGTTACATTGCTTGGAACTACTCCAGAAGCGATTCATTTAGCCGAAGAGCGTGGTGCTTTCGGTGAAGTGCTAGAAAAAGCCGGATTGCCTTCACCGGAACATGGCATGGCTACTTCATTTGAAGACGCTCGCGAGATCGCAAATCGTATTGGCTACCCAGTGCTGGTCCGCCCGTCATTTGTGCTTGGCGGTCGTGGCATGGAAATTGTTTACGACGAAACTATGTTGCACGATTACTTAACTCGCGCAGCCCAAGTCAATCCTGAGCATCCGGTACTAGTGGATCGCTTCTTAGATGATGCGATTGAAATTGACGTTGACGCGCTCTATGACGGAACCGATCTATACCTCGGTGGCGTGATGGAACACATTGAAGAAGCTGGCATCCACTCGGGCGACTCAGCTTGTTCGCTTCCGCCTTACACACTTGGTGCTGCGGAGATTGAGCGCATTCGTACTTCCACACTTGGCATTGCAAAAGGTGTCGGAGTACGCGGCCTGCTGAATGTGCAGTACGCACTAGCCAACGGAATTTTGTATGTGCTTGAGGCTAATCCACGCGCATCTCGCACCGTGCCATTCGTTTCCAAAGCAACCGGAATTTCACTTGCGAAAGCTGCAGCGCGAATTGCAGTAGGGGATTCCATAGCAACCCTTCGCAAAGAAGGTTTCTTGCGTCCGGTTGGTGATGGCGGCGATGCACCAGTTGGTAGCGCGGTCAGCATCAAGGAAGCGGTGTTGCCATTTGCTCGATTCATGGGCGTTGACACTGTGCTTGGTCCAGAGATGAAATCAACTGGCGAAGTAATGGGTATCGATGTTGACTTTGGTACGGCGTTTGCCAAGTCACAGCTTGCTGCTTACCGTGATGGTTTGCCGCAAAGTGGTTCGGTATTTGTTTCAGTAGCTGATCGCGACAAAGCGCAAGCGCTTGAACCAGTTCGTAAGTTAGTCGCAATGGGATTCACCATCATGGCTACTGAAGGAACTGCTAAATACTTGAACGAAAATGGAATCAAAACCGCATTAGTCGCTAAACAACATGTTGGTGCTAGCGCTGGAATGAAAACCACCGTCGAAGCGATCATGGATGGCGACATCGACTTAGTTGTAAATACGCCTTATGGAACTGGCGCTCGCCGAGATGGTTACGAAATTCGAATGGCTACCGTACTAGCAAACACAGCGTCCATTACGACAGTTCAAGGATTAGCTGCTGCCGTTGAAGGAATTGCTTCCTTGCAAGCTGGACCGATGAAGGTCAAGTCAATTCAGGAACACGTGGCAGAACTAAATGAATTGTTGGCGAAGCAATCATGAGCGCCAAGCAGATGCAGTGCACTATCCGATCCATTTCACCAGTGGGCAGTTACTTGCACTTAGTTTTAGATGCACCAGAGATTGCTGAAGTTTCACCTGGACACTTTGCTGCAGTTGCAGTCGGTGGCATCGGTGGCGGAATGTTGCTGCGTAGAGCATTCTCAATTCACAAGTCAACACCTGGTGAATCTTTAGAAATCATTTTTGCGGCTCACGGTCAAGGCACCCAGTGGCTAGCAACCCAAAGCGCTGGCGATGTAATTGATGTCATTGCGCCACTTGGTAAACCATTTGTGCTGCCACGCCAACCAATTTCCTGCGTAATTGTTGCCGGTGGCTATGGCGCTGCTCCAATGGAGTTACTGGCACGAGAGCTTCGCGGTCGAGGCTGTCGAGTCGATGTCGTACTTGGCGCAGCCACCCAAGAAAAACTGTTTGGTGTTTTGGATCTAAAGGGTGTTGCAGATTCGGTAATTGTCACAACTGATGATGGAACTTCTGGCGTCAGAGGTCGAGTCACTGACGTTTTGGCTGATGTCATCACAAAGAACAAGTCACAGGCGGTTTATGCCTGTGGACCGATGCCAATGTTGCAAGCAGTTGCAAAGGTATCCCAAGACAATGGCGCGTTCAGTCAGTGCGCAGTCGAAGAGTCAATGGCTTGTGGCATAGGTGTTTGTATGACCTGCGTACTGCCAGTAATTGGTGATGATGGCGTAACGCGAATGTCTCGATCTTGTGTTGATGGGCCAGTATTCCGTGGCGATCGCGTGCGTTGGGACGACGTGCACACTGTGCCAAGCGATGCCTTCGGTGCGCCTAGACCAGGCGGTCACTGATGACGGTCGATTTAACAACCAGTCTTGGATCACTGCAACTTTCAGCCCCAACGCTAACTGCATCCGGTTGCGCCGCAGCAGGTAAAGAACTTGCGCAGTTTGGTGACGTTTCAACACTTGGCGCAGTTGTAACCAAGAGCATCATGATGGCACCGCGATCCGGTCGTGCCACACCCCGCATGGCAGAAACTCCAAGTGGCATGCTCAACTCCATTGGATTGCAAGGTCCAGGCATTGAATCGTTCCTAGAAAATGATTTGGCTTGGTTGCGCGCAAACAATGTCACAACCATAGTTTCGATCGCTGGCAATAACGTTGATGAGTTCGGCGAACTCGCTCGCATCCTGGCAAAGGTTGAAGGAGTAGACGGACTGGAAGTTAACATCTCTTGCCCGAATGTTGAATCCCGTGGCCAAGTATTTGCCTGCAATCCAATCTCGGCTGCCCAAGTTATCGAAACCGTTCGCTCGGTTTGGCATTCAGATGCGCCAGTGCTGGCAAAACTTTCTCCTGATGTCACTGACATCGTGGAAATTGCCCACAGCGTTGTCGAAGCTGGCGTTGATGGCGTTTCAATGATCAACACATTGCTTGGCATGGTTATTGACGTAGATCAAATGAAGCCAATGCTAGGTGGAAGAACTGGCGGACTCTCTGGACCAGCTATTCGACCGGTCGCAGTGCGCGCGATTTACCAAGTGCACGCTGCGTTGCCACATTTACCAATCCTTGGCATGGGTGGAATTCGCACTGGCCATGACGCACTTGAATTTATTGCAGCCGGAGCCAGCGCAGTCAGCATTGGAACAGTTGTATTCGGTGACCCAGGCGCACCTTGGCGCATTGCAAATGAACTAGGGCAAGAACTTCAATCTCGTGGCTATAACTCGCTAAGCGAAGTTGTAGGCCTTGCGCATCAGAACTAGCCCAACTAGAACTAGAGGGATTAACAATGACTAAAGCACCTATCGCAGTAGCCCTTGATGCTCCTGATCTAGCAACAGCGCGCGAGTGGGCAACTGCAGTAGCCCCACATG
>JBIKSW010000065.1:0-5078 GCA_044348415.1 Candidatus Nanopelagicales bacterium | reverse complement strand
TTCAGGAATGTCGGACTCAAAAGTTCCGTTTGGCAAAACTGGATTTACTACTGGCAAGCCGTAGGAGCGACAAAGCGCAAGATCCTCAGCACCAAAAGCAGGTGCTTCGTGAACTACACCAGTTCCGTCCTCTGTGGTTACAAAGTCTGCCAATAGCACAGTGTGCACTGGTGCATCAGTTTCTGGAAAAGTTACCCAGTCAAATGGACGCTGGTAACCAGTACCTTCAAGATCACGGCCCTTAATAGTTTCCAAAACCTTTGAATCTTCACCAAGTACTTTTTCTCGAAGCGCATCAGCGACAACTAAGTACTCACCATCAGCAGTTTGCGCCACAACATAATCAACTTCTGCATTAACTGCAGCAGCGGTATTTGAAATCAAAGTCCAAGGAGTTGTAGTCCAAACCAGCAGTGAGATACCTGAATACTTTGTTGGTAATGATCCTGTCGTGATTGGGAATCGAACATAAACAGATGCATCTACGACATCTTCATACCCTTGCGCTAATTCATGATCCGAAAGTCCGGTGCCGCAGCGCGGGCAGTATGGCGAGACTCGGTGATCTTGAACCAGAAGGCCTTTGTCAAAGATTCGCTTTAAGCTCCACCAAACGCTGTCAATGTATTTCTCATCCATAGTCCAGTAGGCCTGATCCATATCAACCCAGTAGCCCATGCGAGAAGTCATGTTTTCAAATTCATCCACGTGACGAAGCACAGATTCTTTACAGCGAGCATTGAACTCTGCAATGCCGTACTTTTCGATGTCTTGCTTTCCGGTGAAACCTAATTCTTTTTCAACTGCAAGTTCAACTGGCAGGCCATGGCAATCCCATCCAGCCTTGCGTGGAACGTTGTAACCCTTCATAGTTCGATAACGAGGGAAGATGTCTTTGAATACCCGCGCCTCTACGTGATGCGTTCCAGGCATACCGTTTGCAGTAGGGGGACCTTCGTAAAACACCCAACGCGGGCCATCGCTAGTACGTGCTAAAGATTTATGAAAGATGTCATTGTCTTTCCAAAACGAGAGCACATCGTGCTCCATCGCTGGAAGATCAATCTTCGCGGGTACATCGCGGTATGCCATCAGGTTTCCTCGTCGCTTACAGTCAATTGGCTTTTGGCCAATAATCACGGCCACCTTTTGGTGACTTAGATTTCAAGGGACGAGATGATTTTTAGGCCATTCCCGCGGTACCACCCTTGTTGACTTTGCCTTTGCGACGCAAAATCCACTTAAGTTACAGCCGACTGACTCGTTCTACTAGGCGATCCGAATTTCCTTGGGCCGCTGTTCTTCGAGGCAACTCAGAAGTGATATTGCGCAAAACACCACCTATTTGGGCTTACACCGTCCCCAATTCGCTGATTTGGTGCTGTTGGCTGCGCAATGTGTCTTCATCATCGTTTTGCCGACTACTAGTAAAGATTAGTGGGAAAGATTGATTATTCCCATTTCGTAAAGCGCAAAATCCGCTGCCAAAAACACAATTGGAGCCTGAACTATCCAAAACTTGTCCAAAAATTGCGGTAATTCGTGTTTTAACGTACCTTCTAGCGAGCATTATGAACTCGACTCGGTAGAGTCTAGGGACTTAGTCGATAAAACTTAGGCTTTAACTAAAGGGGAATACCATGGCTGCGAAACCAGCTAAGAAGACGCCAACAAAGGCAAGTGCTGCCAAGAAGGCTCCGGCTAAGAAAGCCCCGGCTAAGAAAGCCCCTGCAAAGAAAGCCCCAGTAGCAAAGAAGGCTGCAGCCAAAAAAGCGCCAGCCAAGAAGGCTCCGGCTAAGAAAGCCCCTGCAAAGTCTGCGAAGAAAGCTGCTCCGGCAAAGGCTGCCAAGAAGGTACCTGCCAAGAAAGTTGCACCAGTTAAACCTGCCAAGAAAGTTGCTGAGCCAAAGCCAGTAGTCGTTAAAGAACCAAAAGTCACCAAAGCGCAACTAGCTGCAATTGCAAAAGCTGAAGCCGCCGCCGCAGCCGCGCTAGCGGGTCCTCCGGTTCAAGTTATTAATCCAATTGGTTCAGTTGGTCTACCTTCAGTGCGTAAAGCAGTTCCTGGAAAGAAAGCAGCGCCGAAGCATCCGGTAGTTCAAGAAGATGAATCAAACTGGACCAAGACAGAACTAAATGCAGTGCGAAAAATGCTTACTACCGAAGCACAAGAGCTTGCAGTTGAAATTGCACAGGCCGAAGAAAGCTTCCATGCCTTGATTATGGAAAGTGGCGAAGGCGCTGGTGATGATCAGGCTGATGCTGGAACTAAGACTTTTGAGCGCGAACACGAGATCTCGATCCTTTCTAATAAGAAAGATCTACTTGATCAAACAAATCGCGCATTAGAACGAATTGAAGCCGGTACCTACGGCGCATGTGAAAATTGTGGAAAGCAGATCGGAAAGCTTCGTTTACAAGAAGCAAACCCAAGAGCAACAATGTGCATGCCTTGTCGCGAGCGTGAAGACCGTTCCTAACGTCGTGTATCGTCGCCAACTTTTAACGACCGCTCTGATTGTCATACTCTTTGATTTGGCAACAAAAATCTGGGCGGTAGCAAGACTTGAGAACCAACCAGAAATCAAAGTAATAGGCGAGTTCCTAAAGTTCTCATTTGTTCGCAACCCTGGTGCTGCCTTTTCGTTTGGAACCAGCATCACTTGGGTGTTCACTCTGATTGCAATTGCAGTCAGTATTACGATTCTGATCGTTTCTAAGTCCGTCACCAATCGACCATGGGCAATTGCACTAGGTGGACTGCTCGGTGGTGCAGTAGGAAACCTAATTGATCGAATTTTCCGAAGTCCAGAAGTTTTTCAAGGGCACGTAGTGGACTTCATCTCAGTTCCTAATTACCCAATGTTCAACATCAGTGACAGCGCAGTTGTTATTTCAGCCATTGCGATGATGGTTTTGTCATTTCGCGGTGTTGATTATCAAACTCCAGATGCGATACCAGGAAATTCAGATTCGGATCAAAAATGATTCGCACTTGGCCAATTGATGAATCTCTTGAAGGTGAACGCTGTGATGTTGCGTTATCACGTTTGACAGGAGAATCGCGCGCTGCCTGCGTCACAATGCTCGAAGATAAACGAGTGACTCTAAATGGCAAAGTTGCGCAAAAAAGTGCTCGCCTTGCATTTGGCGATGTACTTGAAGTAGATCTTCCAGATCCTGACATGTACGAAGCCGAACCAACCGTTGAACTTCCCATCGTCTTTGAAGATGACTCGTTTGTAGTTATAGATAAGCCCGCTGGAGTAGCGGCACATCCAAGTCAGGGTTGGTCGGGACCAACCGTAACGGGATCACTGACTGCAATGGGAACTGTACTTACTTCGTTTGGCCCAACAGAACGTAAAGGTATTGTGCATCGCCTCGATGTCGGCACTAGCGGATTGATGGTTGTAACGAAGTCGGAGCGTGCATACGTCAGTATCAAGGATCAGTTCCGAGACCGAACTGTTGACAAGATTTATCACACCTTGATTCAGGGCAGACTTGATCCAATTAACGGAACTATCGATGCGCCGATTGATCGCCATCCTTCATCTTCATATCGATTTGCAATTATGAGTGGTGGGCGTCCAAGCATTACGCACTACGACACTTTGGAATCCTTTGCTTACGCCTCGCTATTAGAGGTGCATTTAGAAACCGGTCGCACTCACCAGATTCGAGTTCACATGTCAGGACTTCGACATCCTTGCTGCGGCGACCTAACATATGGCGCAGACCCAACTTTGGCTGCCAAGCTAAAGCTCGATAGGCAATGGCTACACGCAGTTCGCTTAGGTTTTGAACATCCAGTGTCAGGCGATCGAGTCACTTTCCACTCGGAATATGCCCCTGATTTAGCCAAGTCTTTGGAACTGGCTCGAAGTCTTTAACTAAGTCCTTGTTATTGGCGCAATGCCATAAGCCACGAAAAATCACTCAGACCCACTGCACTTTCCTGTCACAGGTCGCAGGTAACCTAGGGGAGCGTCCTTCCTCTCGCGTACTTACCCTCTGAATAAAAGGAACTAATCCTGTGAGCAATGACTCGTTCGTGCATCTACATGTGCACACCGAGTATTCAATGCTGGATGGCGCTGCTCGTTTAACGGACCTGTTCTCAAAAGCTGAAGAACTGGGTATGCCGGCCATTGCAATGACGGATCATGGCAATCTATATGGCGCCTTTGAATTCTGGAAAAAGGCGCAGGCCACAAACGTAAAGCCAATTATTGGCATCGAAGGTTACTTCGCCCCACAAGGTCGCACGCTTCGAGCGCCGTTTGATTTTGGAACTCCTGCAGTTGATGACACTTCATTAGATGGCGCAGGCCGAGGTCGCTACAACTACACCCACATGACTTTGTGGGCGGAAAACAATGTTGGACTTCATAACTTATTTCGGCTTTCGAGCAAAGCAAGTCTTGAAGGCTATTACTATCAACCACGATTTGATGCTGAGTTACTTGAAAAGCATGGCAAGGGAATTATTGGTACGACTGGCTGCCCATCCGGTGAAGTTAATCGTTGGCTACAAGCTGGTAACTACGACAAGGCTCTAAGTACTGCAGCAACTATGCGCGAGATCTTGGGACAAGACAATTACTTTGTTGAGCTAATGGATCATGGCTTAGGAATTGAACGTCGCCACCGTGAAGATTTGCTAAAGATCGCAAAGAACTTGAACCTGAAGTTAGTTGCCACAAATGATTTGCATTACGTATATCCAGAAGATGCTCGAATGCACGAAGTACTTCTCTGCATTGGCACTCGATCCACTATGGATGATCCAAAGCGATTCAAATTTGATGCCCAAGACTTCTATCTAAAAACTGCTGCGGAAATGCGTGAAGTTTGGCGCGAACTACCTGATGCCTGCGACAACACTTTACTGATTGCCGAACGCTGCAACATTAATTTTGTCGAAGGCCAAGATCTCCTGCCTTCCTTCCCAGTTCCAGCTGGCGAGACCGAAAACACCTGGCTAGTCAAAGAAGTCGAAATTGGATTAAAGCGCAGATTTAATAGTGACAAGATTCCAAAGGAGCACCTCGAACGAGCTAATTTCGAACTTG
>JBIKSW010000064.1:0-5087 GCA_044348415.1 Candidatus Nanopelagicales bacterium | reverse complement strand
GAAGTTGTCTTTACTGCTGGTGGCACTGAAGCAAACAACATTGCCGTCAAGGGAATTGCCTGGGATCAAAGAAGTAAAGATCCTCGCCGAATTCGAGTAGTTGCTGGTAGCACTGAACACCACGCAGTTCTTGATCCAGTTCGCTGGCTTGGTGACTCAGAAGGTTTTGAAGTTACTTGGATCAAATCAGATAGCGAAGGCAGAATCACCCCAGACGCTCTGCGCGAGGCTTTAGGGGATGATCCGACTGATGTTGGTGTTGTGAGCGTAATTCTGGCAAACAATGAGGTCGGAACTGTTAACGACATTGCTGCGTTAACTGAAGTCACTAGAGAATTCGGAATTCGTTTTCACACAGATGCCGTTCAAGCTCCAGCTTGGTTAGACCTTAACTTTTCTGAACTAGGCGTTTGTGCAATGAGTATCTCAGGACACAAAGTTGGTGGCCCACATGGAATCGGTGCACTAATCATTAGTCGTGACTGCCACGTCACCCCTTTGATTCATGGCGGCGGTCAAGAGCGCGATGTTCGATCCGGAACTCTTGATGCACCAGCCATTGTTGCCTTCGCTACCGCACTTGAGATTTCTTCAGAGCGTCGCGCTGAAAATGTCGCTCGCGTCACTGCTCTGCGCGATGACTTAGTTGCCCGAGTCATACAGATCGCACCTGATGCGATCTATACCGGCGCAAAAAAAGATCGCCTTGCCAATAACGCTCACTTTATTTTTCCTGGCTGCCTTGGTGACTCTTTGTTGATGTTGCTGGATGCTCAAGGTGTTGAATGTTCCGTTGGCTCAGCCTGCAATGCCGGTGTCCCACAGCCTTCGCATGTTTTGCTTGCCATGGGAGCCGATGATGATGCCGCTCGTAGTACGTTACGTTTTTCACTCGGCAGCACAACGACTCAAGCCGATGTCGACAAACTTATTGAAGTTTTGCCAAGCGCAATTGAAAGAGCGAAACGTGCAGGCGTTCCAAAGCTAACTACGGCTCCGGTGCGTGCCTGATGCGCGTGTTAGCAGCCCTTTCAGGTGGTGTGGATTCTGCAGTTGCAGCTGCGCGAGCGGTTGATGCTGGACACGATGTCACCGCAGTTCACTTAGCACTTTCTAGAAATCCACAATCTCATCGAACTGGTGCGCGCGGCTGCTGCACTATCGAAGATTCCAACGATGCATTCCGGGCAGCTGACATGCTTGGCGCTCCGTTTTACGTCTGGGACTTATCTTCTGAATTCCAAGAAAAAGTTATTGAAGACTTCATTTCTGAGTATGCAGCTGGTCGCACACCAAACCCTTGCTTGCGCTGCAACGAAAGCATTAAGTTCGAGGCTGTCCTAGAGCGAGCCATGGCACTTGGTTTCGACGCGGTAGTCACAGGTCACTATGCCCAAATCTTCCAAGGCGAAAACGGACCAGAACTTCATCGCGCGGTTGATCCACTTAAAGACCAGTCTTATGTTCTGGGTGTATTAACTGCCGAACAAATTGCGCACTCAATGTTCCCGCTGGGGGACAGCACAAAAGTCGAGGTTCGAGCCGAAGCAGATCGACGTGGAATTTTGGTTGCAGCAAAACCTGACAGTCATGACATTTGCTTCATTCCGGATGGCGATACTGCAGGGTGGTTGTCCAGACAGATTGAATCCGTGCCAGGCGTTGTGGTTGATGCCGAAACAGGTAACAAAGTTGGAACGCACGCAGGTGCCCATGCATTTACGGTCGGACAGCGACGGGGATTAGCACTGGGTAATCCAACTGGTGATGGCGAGCGTCGTTATGTCGTTGACGTTGACGTTAAGAACAACGTTGTAATGGTTGGTCCACCAGTGCTACTAGATATTGATTTGATTGAAACGATAAAGCCAAGATGGGCAGGTCCAGTACCAGTTTCTGGCTCACGTATCCATGTTCAGATTCGAGCACATGGCGATGCATTGCCAGCAACACTTCACATTGGTGACGACGACTCAATAACTATTCAGCTTGATGAGTATTTGCGTGGTCTAGCTGCCGGACAAGCTGCTGTTCTATATGACGGAACTCGCGTGATCGGAAGCGCAACTGTTTCTCGTTCACGTCGATCGGCATCCGTTTAGTGCAACCTGCAACCGTAACTGGTGTCGGAGCGTGGCCAGGAACTGACGTTCATGAAGTTGCTGTAACTATCCGCGATGTTTGTCCTGACTTCCCACACTTAGCTGAACTTCCAGAGCGAGGTCCCGGCGCCGAAATGATCGGGCGCACTATGGGATTGATTTCGCAAATCGCCAGTGACTTTTCGGTTTCAACTGTTCCTACTGGCTGGCGCCTAACAAGTGCACGCGGCAAAGATATGTTGCGAGCTGCATCGTTTATGAGCAATGACTTAGATGAAATTGAAGCCGTTTATGAAGGGTATGAAGGCGATTTCAAAATTCAAGTTGTTGGACCATGGACATTAGCGGCAAGTATTGAGATTCGATCTGGGGAAAAGTTACTTCGCGACTTAGGTGCAGTTGCTGATTTAGCACAAGCTCTCGGTAGCGCTGTCGAAAGCCACGTCGCCGATGTTGCTCGAAGGCTTCCGCAGGCACGCATTGCACTTCAGTTTGATGAACCATTGTTGCGAGATGTGTTGCGTGGATCAGTTCCAACACAAAGTGGTTGGGCTGCATATTCTGCAGTAGAACCAACAACAGTTGGTGAGACTTTGAAATCTGTTCGAAGCGCCCATTCCGGCACAACGATCGTTCATAGTTGCGCAGATGAAATCCCATTTGATCTCATTCGCCAGTCTGGATTTTCGGCAATTTCCTATGACGTGGCCTTAGTTGGAGACATGGCAACGGATTATCTGGGCGAACAAATTGAAGCCGGTGGTTTCGTGATTTTGGGCATTGAGCCTTCAACAACTGCCAGAGCTGTAGCCGGGGTTCGTCGCCTTGGTGGACGGATTGGGTACTCCGATGAAGATTGGAATTCCCAAATAGTTTTATCGCCACCATGTGACCTAATTGACATGCCACTGTCACAGGCTCGCGAGAGAATGGAATCATTAAGTGAGGTTTCGCGCGCATTAGTGGAGGTAGATCAGTGAGCATTCCGGCCGCTGTGCGCAAGCGTCGCGACGAACTTGTCGAGTTAATCGAGCAAGCTCGAACCCAGTACTACAGCCATGACAAACCGACTATATCTGATGCTGATTACGACAAGTACTTTGCCGAGCTCGTTGATATTGAAGCGAAGCACCCGGAATTGGTTAGTGCTGATTCACCAACGCAAAGTGTCGGCGGTGAAGCTACCGAAGGGTTTGGCGAGTTTGAGCACCCAACAAAAATGTGGAGTCTGGACAACGTATTTGATGACGCAGAACTAGATGCATGGTTTGCCCGAGTTGGGAATCATAACTTTCTCTGCGAACTAAAGATTGATGGTTTGGCAATTAATGCGGTCTATCGCAACGGTGAACTCGAAACAATTGCAACACGGGGAAGTGGCAGTGTTGGTGAAAATGTAACTGCGAGCTTGGAATATCTAACTTGTATTCCAAGAAAACTAAATGCAGTCAAGGGCACTAAGTTCCCAGAACTACTTGAAGTTCGAGGTGAAGTTTATTTCTCGCTTGCCGAGTTTGATCAAATCAACTTAGAAGTAACGGCAACTGGCCGAACTGCATTCGCTAACCCACGAAATGCTGCAGCTGGAACCTTGCGCCAGAGAATTGATAATCGATTAGAAGCAGTTGCTGAGGCTACTAAGCGAGCCGAAGGAAAGACTGCCGATTCCAAGCAGGCTGCATCACTGGCAAAACACGTTGAAGAACTTGATCGAGCAAAGAGTGCGCTATCTCGACTTGGATTAATTGTGCATGGCATCGGCGCTCATGAAGGCCTGGAAATTTCTGCGCAGTCTCACGCATATGAATTGTTGAAGAGCTGGGGATTGCCAACTTCGGATCGAGTAAAAGTCGTTAAGAGCGTTAAAGAAGTCAAGGAATACATAACGCATCACGGTGAGCATCGTCATGACATTGAACATGACATCGATGGTGTTGTAATCAAGATCGACAGCTTGAATGAACAACAAGAACTTGGATACACCGCAAGAGCGCCGAGATGGGCAATCGCATTCAAGTATCCGCCAACAGTTGTCCGCACTCGACTAATTGATATTGGTGTCCAGGTTGGTCGAACCGGCCGAATCACACCACGCGCTGCCGTTGAGCCAGTTTTGGTTGCGGGCTCAACCGTTTCGTTCGCAACTTTGCACAATGGCTATGAAGTAAAGCGCAAGGGCGTATTGCTCGGTGACATGATCTTCTTGCGTAAAGCTGGAGATGTAATTCCAGAAATCCTTGGTCCAGTAGTTGAGCTGCGTGATGGCAGTGAGCGCGAATTTGCAATGCCAACTAAGTGTCCAGAGTGTGGCAGCAAGTTAGCAACTGAAAAAGAAGATGACAAGGATTTACGGTGCTTAAACACCAGAAGCTGTCCAGCACAACTTCGCGGCCGGCTTGAGCATTTAGGTTCGCGCAGCGTTCTTGATATTGAAGGCCTTGGCGAAAAAGCAGCCCGTGCACTTCTTGAGGAAAAAGTTATTTCAGATGAAGGTGATCTGTTTGCGCTGACTGCTGAGGATCTGCAGCGCAGCGATTTCTTTGTTAAGGGCGCGAATCGAGAATTAGCTGAGAATGCAAAATTGCTTCTTGCTCAGCTCGAGCTTGCAAAGACAAAGCCACTATGGCGATTCATTTGTGCACTATCGATGCGTCATATCGGACCACCAACTGCGCAGGCTCTTACTCGCGAATTCAACAGCCTAGATGAGATTGCAAATGCACCAGCGGATCAGTTGGCTCGGGTCGAAGGAATCGGACAAACGATTGCCGATTCAATTGCACAATGGTTTGCTGAGCCTTGGCATCTGGACATCATTGCGAAGTGGAAAGCATCTGGCGTTGTACTTGAGCAGACTCAAGTTGAGTCTGGACCAATGCCACTTGCTGGTCTAACAATTGTTGTTACGGGCACCTTGGTTGACTTCACGCGAGATGGAGCCGCAGAGGAGATAACTAGTCGTGGCGGTAAGGCCTCAGGTTCAGT
>JBIKSW010000063.1:0-5154 GCA_044348415.1 Candidatus Nanopelagicales bacterium | reverse complement strand
CGGAACAACAAACGCGCTAACTCCGGTTTTTGGATCTTCGGATGTCCTTGCGTAAACGGTGAAATAGTGACTTACTGATCCATTTGTAATGTAAATTTTCTGGCCAGACAATAAATAGTCACTGCCATCCCTAACTGCTTTAGTCTTCAAACTCGAATTATCCGAACCCGAATCAGGCTCAGTTAATGCAAACGCAACAATTGCTTCTCCAGTAGCTGCCTTTGGTAAAATTTCTTGTTTGATCTCAGGTGATCCTCCGTGAATGATAGAACCAATTCCATCCCCCAGATTAGCGACGGAAATTGCGAAACCAGGTGATTCCCTAGACAGTCTTTCGATTGCCAACATTATCGTTCGAAGTCCAACATTTATCCCTCCATATTCTTCGGGAACCATGGTCGCCAACAAACCCAACTCACCGATTTCCAGGTAGAGCTCGTGATCGAAATTTCCAGTGAGATCTATCTCTGCCGATTTTGGAGCTAGGCGGTCCTGGGTGAATTGTGAAATTGAGTCCAGCATAATTCGCTGTTCAGTATTTAACTTGCTTTGAATCATCGATCTCTCTCATCTATCCAGCGCTTCGTTTTGTAGTCACTTCTGGCAACCTCACCAATAATGACTTCGAAGTGAATTCCTAGGGTTTTGTGCAAATCCTGAGCCAAGCGTTCTTTGATTTGATTTGACAAATTTGGATCAATTGTTGATTTAAGCATTGCGGTAATTGTTGCAACATCTGATTTTGTTTCTGAGGTAGTAAGTCTTACTTCGTACTCGTCAATTTCCAATACTGAAAAAACGGTTTTATCAAGAGCCTGAGGATAAACATTAACGCCCTTAATCTTTTTGACATCGTCCGTTCTGCCAATCGAACAAACCTGTAGTCCTGCAAATTGTCGACCGCAAGGGCATGAATTTCCGCTTCGATAGATGCCGCCATCACGCATTCGGCAACGAATCAGAGGGACATCTTTGTGATACAAGCTGGTGACCACTATCTCGCCATATTCACCATTCTCGACTTGCCTTCCCGATTCTAAGCCGAGGATTTCTAAGTAAGCGTATGTGTCGACATTGTGCAGCACGCCTGGATTATCAAGATTGCCAAATCCATATTCACAAGTAAACATATGGTCTGAGCGCATCTGCGCTGAGCCAAAACGGTCGAAAGCTTTTGCTCCCCACTCTTCCTCTAGACGTTCTATGTACGGGATACTGGCACCTTCCAGGCCGGTTAGCATCACTTGTACCCCAAAGTCACGAACTGGTTTGTCGCTGACTGCCGCGAGGTGCATGAAGTAAGTAGTTGACCCGTAAAGAGCTTTGGGCCTAAATCTTTCGATCAAGGATAACTTTTGCTTAGCTTCATAATTGCCAATTGGCAATGTCGTGATACCAAAACCTAAGCCCCCGTCATATTCGACACGGCCTCCAGCCATCATTGTTAAAGGCAAGGTCATTACTGCTACATCGCCTGGCTCAAGTCCTGCCCAAGTAAATCCATGACTGTACATCTTTGCCATTTCAACAATTTCTCTCGGGGTCTGGATATGTAATTCCGAACCTTGCCCGCTTGTTCCACTTGTTGTGTAGTACTCCAAACGATCGGTGGATTTAACTTCGTGAGATATCCTGGATCCCAATGGCGGATAATCATTTTGATCATTTAAAAAATCCATTTTTTCAACGGTGGGAATTAATTGATTAAACGCCTCGAGAGAAGTTACCTTGGACAAGTTCACTTTATGCTTATCCCAATGCCTCCGATAAAAAGCATTAGTGGAGTATGCATGATGAATCAAGGGCTCAAGGATGCTCCATTGCATCTCTTTAAGTTCAGCACTGTCTAGGCACTCTGTTGCCTGATCGAAGTATCTTGTGTTGGGCATGCTTAGCCAACCATTGTCAATCCGCCACTAACGCTAATGACTTGTCCTGTGATATACGACGACTCGTCACATGCAAAAAATGCAAGAAGTGGCGCAACGTCCTCAGGCTCTCCAACTCTTCGCAGTGGAACCGCCCTAATCAATTTTTCAATTAACTTTGGGTTGTCAGCCATCTCCTGCTCAAGTAGTGCGGTACGTACTGGCCCTGGACAAACGACGTTAACGCGGATCTGATACGGAGCCATTTCGCGAGCTAATGATTTAGTAAGCGCAATGATTCCACCTTTTGCTGCTGCATAAACAGTTTCTCCTTTGCTGCCTACGCGACCAGCATCAGAAGAAACATTCACAATTGAGCCAAATTCCTGCTTCATTAAGAACGGCAATGTGGCTCTGGTCATGTGCAAATTCGTCCATAAATTAACATCGATCAACTTATGCCACATCTCCATGGATTGCTCCCAAAAAGGTGCAGGTTCATCCCACCCCGCGACATTCACTAGTGCATCGACGCCACCCAGTTCCTTCACGGCTTGGGTTACTGATGACTCAACGTGTTCCCAAGAAACTAGATCTCCGGGGTAGGCAAAAGTAGGGCCAGATTTTTCCAGCTCAGAGCGAACCGCCTCTAGGCCCTCTAGATTGCGATCAAAGAGTGCTACGTGTGCGCCTTGGGCAATTGCTAGTCGTGCAAATGACCTTCCCATTCCAGAGGCCGCGCCAGTAATCAATAGCTTTTTGCCATTAAGGCTTATTTCCTGTGCCATTTTGGACCTTTCGTTTACCTATCGTTCGTTCGATTGTTTCGCTATACTTATGCTTTGTCAAGCAGTTTGGGCAAGGAGGCACAGTTATGAAAAAAGAATCAAGTCTTGGACTACTGGCCGAGTTAAATGTTCAATTCGAACACGTAGCTGTAGCGGCACCCAGCCTTAGGCACCTTGTACCGATTTATGTGGACCTGCTTGGCGGAAGACCGATATGGGCCTCCGACAACATAGAGTATGGATTTCGAGTGGTTTGGATCGAATACTCTGATGGTTCCTGGCATGAATTGATGGAGCCTCTTGCGGGATCTAATTTCTTCGATAAATTTTTTTCTAAGCGCCCGATGGGCGGACTACACCACATCACCTTTTTGGTAAGTGATTTAGCCAAAGCTCGAAACCTTTGCCTAGCAAAGGGATTTGAAATACGAGGCTATAACGATAGTGATGATATTTGGAAAGAGTTTTTTCTCGATTTGGCCGACTCCCTTGGAACTTTAATTCAGATAGGTCAAAGTGCAATCACCGTAAATCAAAGTTGGACAATGGAACAAATTTTGAGCGGAGCTCATGGAAATGGAGTACCAAGCCCATCAATTTAGTTTGTTTTCAGTTGAAATTACAAGTAATCAATGTGCTTCATGCACAGAACAGGGAGAAATAAATGCCAATTAATGTCGGTTCATCAACACGAACGGAGCTTCGGCGCGTTCCAAAGAAAGAAGTCTTAGATACCGAAGCAGTCAAATCCATTCTCGATGAAAGTTTGTTTGGAAATCTCGCCTGCATCGTAGATGGTCAGCCATTCATCATGCCAGTTGGGTTCGCTCGGCACGAGGACGAAATTTTCATTCATGGATCATCAGCTTCAAGACTGCTGAAGGTTTTAGCTAAAGGTCAGCCAACGTGTTTCTCGACCACAATACTCGATGGGATGGTGGTAGCTCGAAGTGCAATGAATTCCAGCATGAACTACCGGAGCGTAATGGCACTTGGAATCTGTCGGGAATTGGAGGGTGAGGAGAAATTGCGCGCCCTTGACTTGATAACTGAGAGACTTCTACCGGGTAGAACCAAGGATGCAAGGCCAACTTCTCCACAAGAGGATAAAGCAACAATTGTTTTGGCACTTGATCTGTCAGAATGTTCCTGCAAGATCGGTTCGAAGTATCCAGAGGATGATCCAGAGGATTTAGTTGACAATGTTTACGGTGAGATTTGGGCAGGAATCATTCCAATCCAACAAGTTTATGGCAAACCAATTCCAGACCCGCAAACTCTAAAAAAGCGGATTCCTCTTCCAGAATATTTCAAATAGCAAAACATTAGAAATTGTCCACAAGAGTAATTCCCTGAATTACTGCGGTTTACCTCAGGGTTGCGCCGAAGGTCTTGCCTGCTGCGTCCACGCCAGCTTGGCGAGCAGCAGCAACTTCTTCGGCAGCCAGGGTGCGATCTTGGGCGCGGAAGCGAAGCGCAAATGCCAAGGACTTATGTCCTTCTGGAACTTGAGCGCCTTCATAAACATCGAATAACCGAATGTCTTCCAGCAGCTCCCCTGCCGCATCGCGAACTACGTTCAAAACGTCCGTTGCTGCAACATCTGACTTAACAACCAGTGCAATGTCTTCCTTGGCAACTGGGAAAGTCCAAATTGCTGGAGCAGCCGCGACAACATTTGCAGCAGCCAGCAGGGCTGAAAGATTTAGCTCTAATGCGACGGTGCGTTTAGGTAATCCAAGATTTTCAAGAGCCTTAGGAGCAAGTTCGCCTGCGTATCCAATTAGCGCACCGTTAATCGAAAGCGCAGCACATCGACCTGGATGCCATGGCGCATTTTCGCCAGTTGCAACATCGACCTGAACCCCAAGTTCAATTCCAAGCGCCAATGCAATGTCGATTGCATCGCTCCAGCTCGCAGGAGTTGGCTTTGCACCTAACGCAGCTGGCTTAAATGCGCCAGCAAGCACAACACCTAAGTGAAGTGGTTGTTCTGGCAACAGCGCTTCTAGTGCAGCGATGTCTGCGGCAGTTGGTCGAGCAAGTACCGAAGGTCGTGGTGGGTTTGTTACACCAGTTGCACTTTGATCAGCAGACAGCAAGCTCACGGAAGAAATTTCAAACAGTGCAACGTCAGTGAAACCACGCGAGATGTTTCGAGCAAGTGCGCCAGCTAGTCCTGGAAGCAAAGTTGTACGCATCAATGGCTGTTCGTCAGATAGTGCATTAGCTAGCTGCACCGCATGGCGACGGGAATCCTTAGCGGGAATGCCTAGTGCATCAAATTCAGCAACTCCCACGAATGGATAGTTGCGAACTTCAACTAAACCGCGGCCGGCAAGATGTAAGCCCGCGCGACGTTGTAGTTTTTGTAATTCTGTAAGTCCTCGACCTGCAGGTGCGGTCGGCAAAGTTGCTGGAACTTTTTCATAGCCATCGATTCGAATTACTTCTTCAACTAAATCAATGGCGGCAGCCAAGTCTGGACGCCAAGTTGG
>JBIKSW010000062.1:0-5191 GCA_044348415.1 Candidatus Nanopelagicales bacterium | reverse complement strand
GGATATAGATAGAGATACGCGATTGCGAGTGAGACTAGGTTGACGGCGACAATCGTGATTTCAGACATTTATCTGTCCTTGCTTGAATGGGGTCAAAGAGAAAAGCTCTGAGATTTCCCTGTTGAACACTTGAGAAATTCTTAGAGCAAGAACTAATGAGGGACTGTATTCTTCGCGTTCCAGGTAACCAATGGTTTGATAATGCACACCAACCTTGTCAGCGAGCTCCTGGCGGGTCAGGCCTGCAAGGTTTCGTGCTGCCTCAATGCGGTTGTAAACCGGATCTTCAGGATTTCTGCTCATAAAATGTAGTATACATACTACATAGCATTAATACAACATTTATGAATACGTGTCTGCTTACCGTTTTCTTAATGTTGCTATCTTGAGGTTTGACCAGCTTCGAAGTACCCATTCGAATGGCCCATAGGCGTACCTGCGGAGCCATTGTTTAGCGAATACCTCCAGAGCAATCCACACTCCTAAAGCAACTAGTAAAGATTGTGTGAGACTGAGGACTCCAAACAACCCCAATCCCCAGCCACAAAATATTGCGGACAAGAGAATCGATTCACCGAGGTAGCCGGTGAGCGACATGCGACCTGCTGGTTCGGCGTATGTCATGAAACGTCGATGAGATAAGAGAGCAATCGCCCCCACATATCCTGCGCTTAGCGCAGGAGCCAGCGCAAAACCAAGGACAACTCCAGCTATTCCGTATACCCCATTTGGATCTTCGGGAACTAGCGATAACCAAGCTGATGCAAATCCCGCAGGCAACCCGATCAATACTCCAACGATGACGAAGGAGCGCCATAGGCGAACGTTCTTTGATGGATCGGATAGCAAACCAGCTCGTCCAGCGGCTAGCCCGAGTAAAAACATGGAGAGTGAAGGAAACCAGTTGATAACAATTTGCACCAATAATGCTTCTGGCAGGGCAGTTGCGCGACCAACTACGGCCTCTATAAATGTGCCTTGGAGGGCTTGATCAAGGGCAATTGGGTCTGTAATGAAACCACCTGAAGAACTTTCGGCGCCAACAGATTCAACAAAGACAAGTGCAAGAAGAACTAATCCGATCAGGTAAGAGATCGCGGATGCAATAAGAATCGTGCGAGTAGACCTGCCTATGAATAGTAAGAGCACTAGGCCAAGCAGTGCGTAGCTCATGAGGATGTCACCAATAAAGAAAAGATATGCATGCCCAGCACCAAGCAGAGCTAACCCAACTAATCGCCTGAGATATCTTCTGGCGCCATCAGATGAACGGCTCTTCAAAATCAAGGTGAAGCTGTAACCAAATAGGAATGCAAAGAGTAAATAGAACTTGCCCTGGGCTAAAGCCACGATGAGGAATCCGACTACTTGATCAGACAAGCTCGAAAGCTGCAGTTGCCAGATGCCAACGTTAGAAACAGCCAAGAAAGGCATATTGACAACGATTATGCCGAGAAGCGCAAAACCTCGAAGCTGGTCAGGTAAAGCCTGACGTTTTCGCGATGAGCTTCCGAGTTCCACGAGGTTATGAGATGCCTCTTCAGGACTTGTATTCATGTATGTAGCATACATACTACATAGCATTAATACAACATCCGCTTCCAAGAGTCATCAACAGATTCGATAGGCTTGAAAAATGGATAGAAGGTTTCGGCAGGTCGATGTTTTTGGAGTGGATTCATTTAGTGGAAATCCAGTAGCAGTAATTCTGGATTCGGATGGACTAACCGATAACGAATTGCGAGCTTTTTCTGCGTGGACAAACCTTTCTGAGTGCACATTTCTATACCCTCCTACCGATTCAAGGGCTGATTACCGCGTTCGAATCTTTGCCCAGAACACAGAACTTCCTTTTGCAGGTCATCCCACACTTGGTACAGCCCGGGCTTGGTTGGATGCCGGCGGCACACCTTCGCAACCAAACTTGATAATTCAGGAATGCACCGCAGGTTTAGTTCCTATTCGAATTGAAGGCGATCTTCTTGCATTTAATGCACCTCCCCGGATTCGCTCTGGGCCAGTTGCGGAAGATCTACTGAATTCCTTAATTGAAATTCTTGGCATTACTCGTGATCAAGTTGTTGATTCAGAATGGCTCGACAATGGACCTGGTTGGGTTGGCATCTTGCTAGATAGCGCAGAGTCTGTCCTAAAGATTCGTCCCAATGCTTCAGCGCATCCAGGTCGTTGGGATATCGGAGTAATCGGACCACATGACGCTGGATCTGAATTTGCATTTGAATTGCGCGCCTTCTTCACTGAAGGGTCCGAACCACTACGCGAAGATCCCATTACTGGAAGTCTCAATGCTTCAGCCGCAGAGTGGTTGCTATCAAAAAATCGTGCGAGTGCTCCCTACGTTGCTTCACAAGGTTCGGCTATCGGCAGGAATGGAAGGGTTTACATTTCAGAAGAAGATGGGAAGATTTGGGTTGGTGGCAACACCAAGATCACACTTTCTGGTTTTCTTCAGGAATAAACCAAAGTATTAGACGAGTCGTTCTTCAAGCCAAATTGTCTCGGATACCGTGTGTGAGCGTTAACTGCTTGGAATCAAAAGACTGGCTCCTACGCCGAGTGTGCTGATTGCCAGAATAACTGCACCTATTGGAATCAACTTAATGAGACCACCTGGTCTATCATCTAGCTTCTTTGGCGCTCCGCCAAAAAAGCCACCAGAAATCAAGAGTGGCGCAGCAAACAATCCAATACGTAGTGCCCAAGTGATCGAATCACTGAATCTTGAGCTATCAAGAATCAGTTGAGCAACGATTGCTAGAAGCACTAAAACTCCAGCATGTGCGTGTCCTGCTCGGAAGTATTCTCGCTGTTCAGTAGTGATGTTCTCTGTACCAACTTGGCGCTTAAGAATTGATAGTAAAAAGTAACCACCAAAAGCGATACTTGGTAGGGAAATGAACGCAAGTGCGATCATCCAGCGTGTTGCATCAGACATGTCTTCTCCTTCGTCGAGTAATGAGGAACTTTGTTTATGTTCCTGTCAAAGTACTAATCGCGTATTTCCAATTCTCTAACAGCAATTCCAGAGACCACATCAGCTAGCCGCTTGCGATCTTGTCTGCGCACAATTCCTGAAATGTCCCATAAATGGAAGCAAAGTAAAGCTGCTATCCCGAGACTAAGTAAAATTCCATTTGGATTGATCGCGTATGCGATGTTTGAAACTGCAAAATATCCAAACCAATAAGTCGTGAAAATCAAGATGTAGCGGATAAACATCTGGGGACGTTTTGCTGGTGAATTTGTAGCGTCATTGATCGTAACTATTCGCAATAAGTTTTGAGCTGGTGTTTGTCCCCTACCCCAAGTAATCAAACTCCAAATTATCCATCCGATGTAAGCAGTTCCAATAACCAAAACCATTTCTAAAACCCAGGCCCTGAATCGCCTCATGGGTTGCACCTGTGTCATGCTCATTTCTTTAGACTCGCTCTCGTTTCTGTAACAACATCGTTGAGAATTTGATTCCATGGTGTTGGCTGCATTCCAAAAGTTTCACGTGCAGCGCTATCGTCCAAAATGTATGGGCGCTGCATTTGATATGCCGTTTCCTTAAGTGCGCGCATGAGAGGGTTAAACAACGCAATCAAATTCCAAATAACGGTTGGAACACTTGAGAGCCTTGGGTTTGAAATACCAGCTGCCGATGCAAGTTCACTTACAACTTCATTTTGAGTCTTAGCTTCATTACTTGGTACATGCCAAGCCTTACCCCAAGCCCTTGAATCCGAAGCAACGATCTTCATCAGTCGAGCAACATCTAACGGATAAGTCCAAGTGTGCTTTACGTCGATATCTCCCAGTACCTGTGCAGGCTTGCCTGCTAGAACCTTTGGCATCACACGCGCACCGACACGACTTTGGTTACTTGCAGAAACATAATCGGAGCCTCGCACTTCGGTGGCCTTAATAATTCCGGCATCATGCATAGCTTTTGCTTCCATCCACATGTTCGCTCGAACTTTGCCATTAACACCAGGAGCATTTAGTGGAAGAGATTCGGTCATTGGAACATCAACTGGGCCATAGCCATAAAGGTTGGAACAAGTTACTAAGACTGCGCCAGTTTTTTCAGCATAGGTCAGGAAGCTAGCAGCCATCGGCGGCCATAGCTTTGCCCATTGGTGATACGGAGGGTTAACGCTGTTGTAGATTGCAGCAGCAGTTGGAGCGACCGCTAAAAGACTGGAAACATTACTCGCGTCAGCAGTAACTAACTTAATGTTCGCGTGCTTTGGACCAGAGCCCGAACGGGTAGCCAAAATCACTTCTTTGCCGTCATTTGCAAGTAACTCGGCTAGTGCACTGCCAACTGACCCTGCACCTACGACCAAATGAATTTCGTTCATGACACGCTTCCCTTGAAATTGACTACGGCCCACAATAAGGTCATAATGTTAACAATGTCAACATTAAAGAAATCAGAGTCAGAATTCCATCACGGGGACCTACGGGCCGCACTCGTTACCGCTGGATTAAAGCATGTCCAAAAGCACGGGCTGAATTCGTTGGGCCTTCGACAACTTGCCTTAACCACCGGCGTCAGTCCTACCGCTGTCTACCGCCACTTCGCAGATCTTGAACACTTGAAAGCTGCTGTTGCAAAGGCAAGCCGAGAAGTTTTGGGAGCCATGATGCTTGATGCACTTAACTCCGCACCTAAAACTCAAAGTGTAAAAGGTGCAATCAGCCGCTTCCTTGCAATGGGCGGCGCCTACATAGACTTTGGAATCAAGCAATCAAATTTGTATGAGATTGCATTTATTTGTTTTGACTCTCCAGAATTAGCACCTGACTCCCCCAGCCCGTGGGAGTTGTTGATGGACTCACTCGCAGAATTGAACGATCTGGGATGTCTATCGGACCAGAACCTAAAAACAGCTCCTATGATTGCGTGGAGTCTTGTCCATGGGTTTGCGGGTTTGGCTGCCCAAGGCGCTACTGGTAATCCAAAAGAAACTCTTGCTTCGAAGAGCGAGGTTCTTGCAGCAGCCCTAAAGTCCCTAGACATTCAAGCATCGTAAAAAGTAGACGAGTCGGTCTGTAAGCCGGATCAAGTGGCAGTATAATTTGGAGCGATGAATTCAGTCCATTCGATCCTCAGCATCGTCCTTGCGGTTCTTTGTACAGCATCGGCAATCGGAGACTTTCTCAAGCTACCGAGTGTTAT
>JBIKSW010000061.1:0-5201 GCA_044348415.1 Candidatus Nanopelagicales bacterium | reverse complement strand
ACATGGCGCCCAAGTTGCCAAGCAAAAAGGTTTTCCAGTCATTGAGCTAATCAATGCAAGAGAAGATATGGCGAAACTTGCAGCTGAAGTTTATGGGCATCCTGAGGCGAAGCTAACACTCACTGGCGTGACTGGTACCAATGGAAAGACCACCACGACTCACATTTTGCGCTCCATCTTTCTAGATGCGCAAAAGCATGTTGGAGTAATTGGAACTCTAGGAACCTATTTGGGTGAAGAGCACTTACCTGGTGCAAGAACCACACCTGAGTCCACTGATCTATATGCCACTTTGGCAGTGATGGCAGAACGTGGAATAACCCACGTATTCATGGAAGTGTCGAGTCACGCACTAGCCCTCAGCCGGGTATCTGGAATCAAGTTTGATGTGGCTATCTTTACCAACCTGACCCAAGATCACCTAGATTTCCATGGC
This sequence comes from Candidatus Nanopelagicales bacterium, assembly GCA_044348415.1. GTDB lineage: Bacteria > Actinomycetota > Actinomycetes > S36-B12 > UBA5976 > UBA5976. Next base: position 4,765 of record JBIKSW010000061.1, on the reverse strand, counting down.
TCAATGGATAACTACTTCGCGGCCAAAGCACTTTTGTTTACTCCGGAGTATTCCAAGCAGGCAATAATCTGCACGGATGATAATTGGGGAGTAAAGCTCGCAGCACAAGTGAAGCTACCGACAGTAACGATTGGTGCACAAGGCGACTGGAAAACAACGCAGGCGAATTCAAATGCTGATGGCATGACCACTCAGCAAATTGATATCAAAAATGCAGATTCAATTTTGGTATCTGTAAACATGCTTGGTTCTTATAACGCCACCAACGCAGCTTGTGCTCTGGCTGCGACCCAACTGCTTGGCTTGTCAATGGCAGCAGGTCTGGAATCACTTAAGAAAGTTCGATCAATCCCAGGCAGATTAGAGAAAGTGTCAATCGAAAGCCCTGGCATTGCGATTGTGGATTACGCTCATACACCTGATGCAGTGGCCACTGTTTTGACGGTTATCAAAGATGCAAATCCAAAACGGATAATCACAGTTATTGGTTGTGGTGGTGATCGGGATTCTCTGAAGCGGCCACTTATGGGCAAAGTAGCAGCACAACTTTCAGACATCGTGATAGTTACTGATGACAACCCAAGATCTGAAGATCCCGAAGCAATCCGCAAAGCTGTTTTAGCTGGCACAAAGGATTGCCCGGCCCAAGTGTTTGAGGTCGGCGATCGCAAGGTAGCAATACTGCAAGCACTTAAACTCTCTGAGCCTGGAGATGTGATTGCGGTACTTGGAAAAGGTCATGAAACTGGCCAAGAGATATCCGGCCAAGTCTTTCCATTTGATGATCGAGTCGTCATAAGAGAGGAGTCCAAGAATGTATGACTTAACTCTTGGACAAATTCGTGACATCGTCGGCGGCGAGTTAATTGGTGATCCGGCGATTCGAGTATCAGGAATCTCAATTGATTCACGAACAAGTTCACCTGGCGATCTGTTTGCAGCAATTGTTGGTGAGCGCGTTGATGGGCATGACTTCGCTGCGCAGGCCTTCAGCAACGGTGCCAGCGCACTCTTAACTTCAAAGCAAGTTGACGGGCCTCATGTAATTGTTCCAGCTTCCTCTGATGCACTCGATCCAGTAATTTATGCAATTGCAAAACTTTCATCGCACGTCAGATCTCTGATGCGAAGCGTAGAAGTTATCGGCATCACTGGATCATCTGGAAAGACATCAACCAAGGACATGATTGGTCAAGTTCTTTCCCATGCTGCAACTACCCATGCACCCGCTGGTTCCCAAAATAATGAACTTGGCCTGCCGTTAACTTTGCTTTCAGCGCCCCGAGACGTGAAGTACCTAGTTGCTGAAATGGGTATGCGCGGTCTTGGCCACATAACGTATCTTTGCGAATTAGCTAAACCAACTATCGGCGTCATTACAAATGTTGGACGCGCTCACATTGGTGAAGTTGGAAGTATTGAAGGAATTGCAAAAGCTAAATCAGAACTAGTTCGAGCGATTCAGCCTTCGGGTGTAGTAGTCCTCAATGCCGATGACGAACGCGTGATTGCTATGAGTGCGCTAACTGAAGCAACAGTGTTTACCTATGGGTTCTCTGACACAGCGGATGTCAGAGCAGAAAATCTTGAGCTGTCTCCTTACGGCAGCTACAACTTTGATCTGGTTTACCGTGGTGAACGGATTTCAGCATCAATTCCAATGCTTGGTGAACACAACGTGCTTAATGCTTTGGCTGCTGCAGCGGTTGGAATCGCAGTTGGAATGGAAGTTACAGACATCGCAAGAGCGCTAACAACTCTCAAGCTGATGAGCAAGTGGCGAATGGAAGTTCATCAGATTCCAGGAAACGTAACCATCATCAATGACGCTTACAACGCAAATCCTGAATCTATGACTGCTGCTTTGGAAACCTTGACGGCAATTCCGGCAACCGGCAAAACATTCTCGATTCTGGGCAAGATGCATGAATTGGGCAATGACAGTGATGCCATCCATGCTCAAATCGCGAAACTGGCAGGTGAATTAGGTGTAACGCAAGTTGTTGCCGTGGGGGAGCCAGCTCAGGCATACGGCTTACCAGCTCTTGCTACGAACTCAGAGACCGCAGCATCGTCAGAGAGCAGGGTCCAAAAAACGGTGTGGTTACCCGATTTTGATAGCGCATGCGACTACATTGTTAATGAAGTTAACTCTGGTGACATTTTGTTGTTCAAGGCTTCAAGGGCTGAACAATTTGAAGTGCTTGCCGATCGAATTGAAGTTGTTTTGCGCGCGAAGTGGGGCCAACAGTGAAGCTTGTAGTGCTAGCTGGTGCGTTAGCAACAATGTTCTCCCTGATTGGCACTCCTCTATTAATTAATTTGCTACGCAAGCGTGGCATCGCTCAGGCAATTCGAGAATCCACCGCCGATGTTCATTACCCGGAGCACGGCAGCAAGCGCGGTACTCCGTCTATGGGTGGTGTGGCAATTGTCGGCTCTGTGATTTTGGCCTATTTCTTGGCGCACTTAATCATGATGCGCACACCGACAGTATCTGGACTGTTAGCGATTTATTTAATGTTCGCTTTAAGTTTGGTCGGTTTAGCTGATGACTACCTAAAGATCTTTAAGCAGCGAAGCACTGGAATTCGGGCTCGAACAAAACTTCTAGGACAAGCAGTCGCAGCTCTCTCATTCGGGTACCTTGCTATGCAATTTCCAGATGAAGGTGGCAATGTTCCAGTAAGTAATGCCATCTCATGGGTTAGAGATACTGACTGGATTCTGCCTTCGGCATTAGTTTTGCTTTGGATCTGGTTCATAGTTACAGGTATTACCAATGGCGTGAACTTAACTGATGGTTTGGATGGCTTAGCAATTGGAGCGGCCCTACTTTCATTTGTTGCCTATACCGTGATGTCGATTTGGCAATATGGACAAAGTTGTTTCTGGGGAGAAATTCCTCGCTGTTACACAGTTCGCGATCCACTTGATCTCGCAGTGTTTGCGGCAGCAACTGCCGGCGCTTGCTTTGGCTTTTTGTGGTGGAACTCCAGTCCCGCTCGCATCTTTATGGGTGACACCGGATCACTTGCACTTGGCGGCGGACTTGCAGCTCTTGCATTGATGACAAGAACCGAATTACTCCTAGGTCTAATTGGTGGGTTGTTCGTATTGATTACGCTTTCAGTCATCGCCCAAGTTGGTTCCTACAAGTTAACGGGACGTCGCGTTTTACGAATGGCTCCATTGCACCACCACTTTGAAATGAAGGGCTGGCCAGAAGTATTGATCGTGGTTCGCTTCTGGATTATTCAAGGCCTTTGCGTTGGAGCTGGCATGGCTCTGTTCTATGCGGAATGGGTTCGGCAGTAAAAATTATGGCTTCCCTGAATCTTGATGAATTAAATCGGACCAGTGACTGGTCAAATGTTCGAGTTTGCGTGGTTGGCCTGGGCGTTGCTGGATTTGCAGCAGCGGATGCATTAGTCAATTTAGATGCAAAAGTAATTGTGCTGGATGCGGATTCTGGTGAGCGCCAAAAAGAGCGCGCCACGATTTTGGAAATTCTTGGCGCGGAAATTCGCATGGGGGATGACACTCAACTTCCAAACGATATTGATTTACTTGTTCTTTCCCCGGGAGTATCGCCGCTATCTCCAATAGTTGCGGCAGCTCAAGCTGCCGGAGTTGAAATTTGGGGAGAGTTAGAACTTGCGTGGCGACTGCGTGACCCGGCGCATCTCGCACCTTGGTTATTGGTAACTGGAACGAATGGAAAAACCACCACAACTTTGATGTTGGAATCTATTCTATTGGCTGCTGGTAAGCGGACTGTTGCCGCTGGCAACATCGGACGTTCACTGGTTGAGGTTGTTATGGATCCAACTCCATGGGATGTCTTGGCAATTGAAGTAGGCGCACCTCAGTTGCCATTTGTGCATTCAATTTCGCCACAGGCTGCAGTTTGTTTAAATCTTGCGCAGGATCATCTGGATATCTTTGGAACTTTTGAGGCTTATCGAGATGCAAAGGCAAAGGTGTATGAGCGCTGCCAAGTAGCAGCTATCTTCAATGTTGCCGACGAGGAAACCATTCGCATGGTTGAAGAAGCCGAAGTTGTTGAAGGTTGTCGAGCAATAGGTTTTTCAACCGCGATTCCTGACATCTCAATGCTTGGTGTTGTCGAAGAGTTTTTAGTAGACCGCGCGTTCCTAGATAACCGCAGGGAAGCTGCATTAGAACTGGCCGAGATTTCTGACCTTGCGATTCCAGCAGTACACAACATCGCAAATGCCCTAGCCGCTAGTGCATTAGCGCGAGCACACGGTGTTGATGCTCGCGCAATTCGTGATGGACTTCGTTCTTGGCAACCGGCGCCACATCGCATTGCTCATGTCGGACAAATTGCTGGCGTTGATTACATTGACGATTCAAAAGCGACAAATACCCATGCGGCCGCAACTTCTTTGACTGCATACGAGTCAATTGTTTGGATTGCCGGCGGCATGGCAAAAGGCCAGGATTTTGATGAGTTAGTCCTTGATAATGCCCATCGGATGCGAGCGGCAGTGCTTTTGGGCGTAGATCAGGAATTGATCGCTGCCGCCCTAGAACGACACGCTCCGAATGTCCCAATTCATAGGGTTACAACCAAGGAAACTAATGCAATGGAGTTAGTTGTGGCGCTCGCATCCGAGGCGGCACAACCGGGAGATACCGTACTTTTGGCACCTGGCTGCGCATCATGGGACATGTTTAGGGACTACTCGCATCGTGGCGAAGAATTTGCTGCGGCAGTGAAGCGACTAATGCCATGACA
>JBIKSW010000060.1:0-5256 GCA_044348415.1 Candidatus Nanopelagicales bacterium | reverse complement strand
AATAAGTGGCGCACTCGCGGGCCTAGCTTCGGTCTTGCTGGGACAAATCTTCTTTGTTAGTCCGACATCAGGTGTGCAACCGCTAATCGTTGGCTTAATCATTTCCCTCGCAGGCGGACTTGGTTCAATGCCAGGAACTGTATTAGCCGCTGTGCTGCTTGGTTTTGCAGAAGCTGTAACTGCCCGCTACACCGAGCAATCTTTCGTTCCTTTCGTTCAGTTCGCTCTCGTGATTGCAATTTTGACGTTCAGACCACGAGGACTTGGTGGGGTATTGGAGGATGTTCGTGAGTAAATACGAAGTCGGACGTCGACGCCTGATTCCTCGTTGGCCAGTAAGAACCAGTTCACTTTTTCACCGGATCAGAGTGCCTGGAACCAAGCGCTCACTGTTGCGATTCGAAGGAAGATACAACCCAAAAACATTACAGCGGGAGTTAATTCTTAAAGATAAGAAACCTTTGTTTTGGATGGTCGGTTTATTTGCTTTGGCTGCCATTCCAATTGCCGTTGGACAGCAATTAGTTTTTTCAATTTTTGGCAGCATCTGCTTCTTTGCCGCAATCAACGTTTTATGGACTTTGATTATTGGCACCGCAGGGCTGCAATCTTATGCAAGTTTGGCAACAGTGGGCGTAGGTGCGTATGCAGCAACATACCTAAGCATCACTTATGGAATCCCGTGGCCAGTAATGCTTGTCGCTGGGACATTGTTTGGCGCCTTAATGGGATTCATAATTAGCGTCCCGGCACGAAGGCTTGATGGGCTCTATTACGCGCTGTTGACAATTGGAATCTCCGAATTTTTGCGTAGTTACATTACGCAATCAGAATCTCTCGGTGGTCAATTCAATGGAGCACTTTTCGGTGCTGATCGAATTGTGTCGGAAGAGGCCATGCAAACTCAATCCGGGCAGACCATCTCATACCTGATTTCATTTTTTGTGCTCTTGATTTCGCTAGCTATTTTCCGATTGGTAAGTGGTGGAAGAATCGGAATCTTGCTTCGTACTGCACAGTCTTCTAAAGAAGATGAATCCTTTGCTGCCGCAATTGGCATTGATTTTCAACGAGCTCGACTCTTTGTTTTCTTGATTGCATCTGCCGCACTTGGTTTTGTTGGAGCTTTTTATGCCACCAACCAAGGTGGAGCATCGTTAAGTTTGTTTAGCCTGGATCAGATGCTGCTGTTGCTGGCGATGATCGTGATTGGTGGATTAGGCAAAGCTGAAGGCGCAGTCGTCGGTACGGTTATTGTCGTCTTCCTAAATCAATGGTTCACTTCTTGGGGTCCATGGCGAATTGTTCTGGTTGGATTCCTGATGCTGGCCTCTGTGCTTTACACCAGAAATGGTCTATTCGGGCTTCGTCAGCAGTTAATCGAAATCAGAGAAAGACGAAAGGCACTATCACGCGCGACTCGCACCACTCGTTATGGAGCGTTCTTGCCAGAGCAGGGTCCGGAAATTTCTGACAAAGGCGTTATTGCTGAGCGTGAATTTGAACGGGCAATTCGTGACAAGTTACGTGAGTGGATCACCCCAGAAATAATTGAGGAACATCGATTAAGTCCACTCGGCCAGCATTCTGATCACCTAGAGCGAATCCTTAACTACTTTAGAAAGCAACCAATTAGTAATAAATATGTCGTTTACTGTGAATCGGCATTCCAGGCATACCGAGTTGTAGCTTTAAGCGGCATCCCTGGCGTACCCCCACGTTTAGTTGACGACAAAACTTATTCGAATCTTGACGAGGCATACCATGCAGTATTCCTTCGTCGCATCAACGACCTAAAGTCACAGCACTAGAAGGAGAAATAAAATGGCACAAGTATCAGTAACTGGCTACACAGATAAACCAAGTGTGGTTGAGGGCGAAACCATTTCCTTCTATGTCACAGCTGACAATGCCACTGAGGCACAGGTAGATATTGTCCGATTGATTCATGGTGATGAGGATCCTAAAGGACCTGGTTTTCAAGAAGAAGTTGTGCCATCAGATTTTTCAGGGAAAAAGCCAGTCAAAAAGCAGTTTGTCGATCTAGGAAACGCCGTTCGAGTTAAGGATCCATCAGGAAAACTGGACTTAACTGATTCGTTCTCGATGTCTTCATATGTATTTGCAACCACACCCGAGAAAGGCCGCCAAGTTCTTTTAGGCAAGTTCTCGCTGCACGAAACTGCGGGATATGCGTTGGGTCTTGATCCAGACGGAAGACTAGCTTTTTGGATCGCGAATGGTAGCGATACGGATGAAATCGTTTCACAGGTACCGTTAGCGCATCACACTTGGTACTTTGTCGCCGTTTCATTTGATGCCAAGTCTGGAAAAACAATCTTGCATCAAGAAGCAATCGTTAATCCATACAACGGCCGATTGGGTTTGGTGGCTCCGTTTGATCACACTTGTTCAGTTGAACAGAATCTTCGCTTGAAGATCAAGAGTGCAACAACTGACTTTATGTGGGCTGCAGCCTCAAATTCAGCTACTGTGAGAGGTCCATATAAGGACCTTTTGTTTAATGGAAAGATTGACCGATCCAATGTTTGGAATCGAGCCCTAAGTCTTGCTGAAATCAAATCGCAATGCTGTGCTGATCCAATATCAGATGGGTTAATCGCGGCTTGGGACACTACAGAAGGCTATGGTGAAAACGGAATCGGCGACACTGTCATTGACGTGTCTTCAAACCAGCTACATGGAGACGGCGTCCAACGTCCAATTCGAGCTATGACCGGATACAACTGGTCTGGTAAACACGATGACTGGCGCGTTGCACCTAAAGAATATGGTGGCATTGCATTCCATGATGATTCAGTAATTGATTGCGAATGGGACGAGACATTTAGTTGGACCGTGCCAGCAGGTCTAAAGAGTGCTGCTTATGCCGCTCGGATTCGAATTGGTGACGTTGAAGATCACATTCCATTCTTTGTTCGAGCCGCAAAGCCAAAGGCAAGAATTTTGTACTTGTACCCAACAAGTTCTTACCTTGCGTATGCAAACGAAATGATTGTGCACCATGTCCCAGTTGCGCAGGCAATTGGATCTCACCCGGCAGTGTTAACCAAAACTGAAGCCGACTATTTCCAGGATCCGAAGTACGGACGTTCAACATATGATCACTATGCCGATGGTGAAGGCGTATGTTACACATCATGGCTACGTCCAATTCTGAACATGCGGCCGCGTTGGCGCTCGTCTGCCATTGGAACCACCTGGCAATTCCCGCGTGACTTATCGGCCACTGCCTGGATGGAGCACGAAGGTTATGACTTTGAAATCGCGACAGACCATGACTTAATGCGCGAAGGTCTTGATTGGCTAAAGAACTATTCCGTAATCATCACTGGATCACATCCGGAGTACTGGAATGAATTCGGGCTAAATGTTCTGGAGGAGTACATCTCCACTGGTGGCCGGTTGATGTACATGGGTGGCAATGGCTTCTACTGGGTCGTCTCTTATCGTGATGGTGAACCAGAAGTAATGGAAGTGCGAAAAGGTGAAGCCGGAATGCGCGCCTGGCAAGCCGAACCTGGTGAGTACTACCACGCAACTTCGGCTGAACGCGGTGGCATTTGGCGAAATCGTGGTCGAGCGCCACAGAAGTTAACTGGAGTTGGGTTTACAACTCAAGGATTCGATGCCTGCCATCCTTACTACCGAATGCCAGATAGCTATCACAAATCAGTATCTTGGATTTTCGATGGAGTTGAAGGTGAAAAATTCGGTGATCACGGTCTAGCTCTTGGTGGCGCCGCTGGCCTAGAAACTGAACGTTATGACTTGCTATTGGGAACTCCGCCGCACACTAAGTTGCTGGGCTCCTCAACTAACTGGTCTGATAACTATCCAGGTGTACACGAAGACATCATGTTCCATCATCCGGGATTGCTTGGCACTCAAAACCCTGCAGTAAGAGCAGACATGACTTACTTCACTGCAGGAAACAACGGCGCCGTATTTTCAACTGGCTCAATCGCTTGGACTAGTGCATTACCGAGCTTTGGATATCAAAATGATGTTGCCCGAATCACCAAGAATATTCTTGATGCATTTTCCAAGCCTGGTGAACTTCCAGGCGGGGCATGGACTGAAGACGAAAAGTCGTGGCGTTAGGCTCGCAATATCTTTAAGGAGTAGTAATGACAACTGGTTATGTATGGGAAGAGCTTTACGGCTGGCACGATACGGGTACGGCGGCTGGGTTGCTAACTCCTGGTCTTGATGTCCAGCCTTACCAACACTTCGAGAGTGCTGAAACGAAGGTTCGCTTGGCATCCTTACTTGAAGTTTCTGGTCTAACCAAGAGTCTGAACCGGATTTCGGCGATTCCGGCGACTGAAGAACAGGTCTTGCGAGTTCATACCAAGGAATATTTAGAACGCATTAAAGCCGAAAGTGCTCAGCCTAAAGGTGGAGACTGTGGCGATGGCACCTCGCCATTTGGACATGGATCTTATGAAATTGCGTTACTTGCCGCAGGTGGCGCGATTGAAGCAACTCGCGCAGTAGTTAATGGCACTGTGCGAAATGCTTACGCTCTTATCCGTCCGCCAGGTCATCACTCCCGACCAACTACTGGAATGGGATTTTGCATTTTTGCAAATGCTGCAATTGCAGTTAAGTTTGCGCAAGCTGAACTAGGCGTCAAGCGCGTTGCAACTGTTGACTGGGACGTTCACCACGGCAATGGCACTCAAGAAATTTTCTACAGCGATCCAAATGTGTTAACTATTTCGTTGCATCAAGATGGATTGTTCCCAGCAAACAGTGGACATATCGCAGATACTGGTGAAGGCGATGGCACAGGGTTTGCGATTAACGTTCCACTACAAGCAGGATCTGGAAATGGAGCCTACTTAGAAGCCATTCAGCGAGTAGTTGTTCCAGCGTTACGGAAATTCAAACCAGAGTTAATTGTTGTACCTTCAGGTTTCGATGCCAGCGCAGCTGATCCATTAGGTCGAATGCAAGTCACACCAACTGGGTACCGCGCCATGACGCAAGAGTTAATGGCAATCGCAGATGAAGTGTGTGATGGAAAAATTATCATGACCCACGAAGGTGGATACTCTCCGTTTTACGTTCCGTATTGCGGTTTAGCAGTTCTAGAAACCCTCTCCGGGGTCAAGACGGGGATTGCAGATGCAATCACCCCAACTTGGGATGAACTGCCAGGGCAAGAGTGTCAGCCAGAGCAGTTAGCTCGAATCAACCAAGTAGTAAGTGCTTTTAACCTCTAGTTTT
>JBIKSW010000059.1:0-5289 GCA_044348415.1 Candidatus Nanopelagicales bacterium | reverse complement strand
ACCTTTGGCAGCCCGAGTTAAAACTTGAGTGACTTCATGTACTTGAGCTACACCACCAGCTCGACCATCTAATTCAGCCGATGCAATGGTTTGCACACTGTCAACAATCAGTAAGTCTGGATCAACATCTTCGACATGTCCAAGCAGAACTGCCAAATCAGTTTCATCGGCGATAAGTAATGTGTCGGCATTAACTCCGATGCGTCTGGCCCGGATACCAATTTGTTCAGCGGATTCTTCACCAGAGATGTATAAAACTTTTCGAGGCTTGCCAGATGCTCGGGCAAACTTATCTGCAGCTTCAAGTAACAGAGTTGATTTACCTACGCCAGGTTCGCCTGCGAGCAAAACACATTGGCCCGCAACTAAGCCGCCACCAAGTACGCGATCAAATTCTTCGATTCCAGTAGAAGTTCGCTCAACTTCGCCAAGTGGAATTTCTTTAACAGGTCGAGCAGGTTTACCCGGAGCTACTCCAGCAGTTGATGTGCGTAATCCTGCGCTGCTAGCGGCAACTGATGATTCAGTAACAGAACTCCAGGCTTGGCATTCTGGGCATCGGCCCACCCATTTATGGCCAGTCCAACCACACTCGGTGCACTTGTAAGTCGCGCGAACTGCTTTAGCCATGACCTTAGGTTACGCGGGCACACCGACAGGCGGACCTTTTGGTACACCTATATAGGAATGCCAGGGCTGTGAATAGTTTTTAGGATTTAGGCGTTGCTGGGTGGATCGCAAGGTACTTGATTGCACGAGTATTGTCAGATGCCCTTGCGGCGGCAATCATTTCTTCGCGTGCCGCACAGTGGTCTGCCAAAATCTTGTAAGCCTTTTTACCCATTAGCGCAGTTAGCTCTGGTTCATAAGACTGATAAACCGCACGAGCTCCAACGTGAGCCTCAGTTGCTGTGGTGCAGTACCAATCCAAATCTTCGCCACCAGGACCCCAACCACGTCGGTTGTACTCTTCAATACCAATCACGATGATGTCGACGTCATCTGGACGCTTAACTTCTTCGAACGTGCGACGAATTGGTAGTTCCCAACAAACTTGTGGTTTTGTAACCAAAGGATTTACGCCCATTTGGCCAGCAAGAATGTGAAGCGAGCAACCGTCGCCACCTTCAAAACCATTTCGATTGTGGAAAATGCAGGCGCCGTTGTAGGCCCGAGTTTTCTTGGCACCGTCATCATCTTTTTCGAACATGCCGTTCTTGTGACCCTCTTTATAGTTCTGCCAAATCTCAGGAGTCAGCATTGCAGCATGCTTTTTGGTGTTCTTTAAATCTTCTTTATCCGCGATGTGAGCGCCAAGGTTGCAACAACCTACGTCAGGGTTTTCTTTGTCGATACCTTTACAGCCGTTACCCCAGATACAAGTCCAGCGACTTGTTAGCCAGGTCAGATCGCAACGATACAAATTTGTGTCATCCTCGGGATCAACAAACTCGACCCACGCACGAGGGAAATCTTGATTCTTTTCAACCACGGATAAATCCTAATGTGTTGGCGAGCGCTTCCGTGCACAGCACCTAGGTCACTAGTACTGTTTCCAGTATGCGAATGGGAGTGTTAGACGTTGGTTCAAACACTGTTCACCTTTTGATCGTTGATGCTCATGCTGGAGCAGCTCCAATTCCAGCTCTGTCCCAGAAGTACGAACTGCGCCTATCCGAACAACTCAAAGATGATGGAGATCTCAAGAAGTCGTCCGTCAAGTCCTTGATTGAGGTTTTGCAGGAGTGTAACAAGTTCATTGAACAACATGATTGTGACGAGTTACTTGCATTCGCCACTTCGGCAATCCGCGAATCGAAAAATTCAGATGCCGTCTTGGAGAAGATAAAGACGGAAACTGGAATTGATTTACAAGTTCTTGATGGTGAGCATGAGGCGATTCTGACATTCCTTGCGGTTCGTCGTTGGTTTGGCTGGTCCTCAGGCCGATTACTGGTAGCCGACATCGGTGGCGGCTCATTTGAAGTTGCCATAGGAACCGACGAACACCCCGAGCTTGCGATGTCTACACCGCTAGGTGCCGGTCGACTAACTCGAGACTTCTTCACAAAAGAAGTTCCAAGTGCTGACGAAGTTAAGTCCTTGCGCAAGCACATCAAGAAGACTCTAGAAACTGAGTTTGCCCACCTGCTCGACAGTGAATTTGATCACGCAGTTGCTACGAGTAAAACATTTAGGCAACTCGCCCGGCTTGGTGGCGCAGCCCCATCAAGCGAAGGACAGCGAGTCCAGCGTGAATTATCTCTAGAAGATTTGAATGATTGGGTACCAAGAATTTCGGAAATGAATTATTCCCAACGAGCTCAACTCCCAGGAATTTCGGCAGGACGAGCCGAACAACTATTGGCCGGCGCAATTGTGGCGCAAGAAGCTATGGAGTTTTTGAAACTAGACACCTTAGAAATTTGCCCATGGGCACTTCGAGAAGGGATCATCCTGCGCCGTCTGGACTGGTTCCCTGACGATGCCGAGTAGTCCGATAACCGCGTAAAGTAAGGGCTAGATCCATAACTTGGGTCGCCATAGGTGGGAGAGCCATGCTTCGCGAATTACTAGTTTCAGCATCACGCAGTGAAAAGTTGGAGCATCTTGTTTCAACTTCACCATTGAGTCGCGGTGTTGTAAATCGCTTCGTAGCAGGCACAACTACGGCTGACGTTGTTTCAACAGTTCAAAATCTTCATGACCTTGGTTTACTAGCAACCGTCGATCGTCTAGGCGAAGACACATTGGATCGTGCTGCCGCTGATACAACAGTTGCTGACTATAAAGATGTACTTCGCGCATTGTCAGGTGCAGGACTTTCCGATAGCGCTGAAGTCTCCGTCAAGTTATCTGCAGTTGGTCAAGCTCTTGGCGATGGCGGCGAAAGCATCGCCCTAGAGAATGCATTAGAAATTTGTTCTATTGCCAAGCAAGTTGGTACAACCGTTACTTTCGATATGGAAGATCACACCACAATTGATTCAACCTTGCGGATCCTGTCTGAAGTTCGTAAAGAGTTCCCAACAACTGGTGGCGTACTGCAGGCGCAATTGCATCGAACCGAAGATGATGTTGCTGCCTACTCTTACAACGATTCCCGAATCCGGTTATGTAAGGGCGCTTACGCCGAAGCTGCCGATGTCGCCTTTGTTGATCGTGGCGAAATTGATAAAGCGTACGTTCGCAGTATGCGTGCTTTGATTGAATCTGATGCCTATCCAATGCTGGCAACACATGACCCACGTCTTATTCAGATTGGTCAGGCCCTGGCACTTCGTAGTGGTCGCGCTAAAGAAACTTTTGAGTTCCAGATGCTGCTTGGCGTGCGCCCGGATGAGCAAGTCCGCCTAGCTGAACTGGGTCACAAGGTTCGGGTCTACGTTCCCTACGGCGACCAGTGGTACCCATACTTAATGCGTCGCATGGCCGAGAAGCCATCCAATCTTTCATTGTTCTTACGCTCGTTAGTCTCCAAAAGTTAGGGCTTGAGTTATGACGACCGCCATCATCGGGGCTGGCGTAATGGGGGAGACCTTATTGGCTGGCCTGTTAAGAGCAGGAGTTTCCAAGTCGGAACTATTGATTGCTGATCGCCGGATCGAAAGATCAGCTGAAGTCACCAAGGCACATGGTGTCGCAAACGGAACTAATCAAGAAGTTTCCGCTAAAGCTGACACGGTCGTTTTGGTGGTCAAGCCGCAAGATATGGCGATAGTTCTTGATGAGATTAAGGACGCCTTAAGGCCAGGGACTTTGGTTGTCTCACTGGCTGCCGGAATCACAACTGGCTTTATGGAGAATTTGCTCCCGGCTCAAACGCCAGTTATTCGTGTCATGCCCAATACTCCGGCCCTTGTTGATCAAGGTATGGCTGCAATCAGTTCCGGCACTAACAGCACCGAAGAACATTTGTTAACTGTTGAAACTTTGCTACAAAGTGTTGGACAAGTTGTCAGAGTTCCTGAGAAATATCAGGACGCAGTAACTGCGATTTCTGGCTCTGGACCGGCTTACATTTTTTACGTCGTTGAAGCAATGATCGAAGGCGGAGTCATGCTTGGCCTGCCACGCGATGTTGCTAACGAATTGGTGTTACAAACTGTTTATGGCGCAGCAACCATGCTTCGGGAAACCAATGAACATCCAACGGTTTTGCGGGAACAAGTTACTTCTCCTGGTGGAACCACAGTTGCGGCACTGCGCCAGTTTGATGACTTTAAAGTTCGCGCTGCGTTTTTAAGTGCAATGGAAGCGGCGAGGGATCGGTCAAAAGAACTAGGTATGCAATAAATTACACACGTGTAATTTAAGTTACTTTCTGAACCGACTTTCACTTGAGTCCCATTCGCCACTAATGTAAGCATCTACGAATGAGTGTGAAGTTCAGCCCGGAGGGGAAGCCGGTGCTTAGCCCACACAGAAATGGTTTCGGTGACCTATGGGTGCATCCAATGAACGTCCGCTCGGAGAAGTTCGCTTCTTAACTGTTGCTGAAGTTGCAACTGCAATGCGTGTATCAAAAATGACCGTGTATCGCTTAGTGCATAACGGTGAACTACCAGCAGTTCAGGTTGGTCGATCATTTCGAATTCCAGAACAAGCTGTTCACACCTACCTACAAGAATCATTTGTAGAAGCAGGTTAATCATTGTGGATTCTGGTGCAATCCAGACCACAAGCAAGTTCACTAAAGCAAGCACGTAGACTCAGGTTTAACAACAAGTAAAGGTGGTCCAAATGGGCTCGGTGATCAAGAAGCGCCGCAAGCGCATGGCCAAGAAGAAGCATCGCAAAATGCTTAAGAAGACGCGTTCACAGCGTCGCAATAAGGGTAAGTAAACCCCTTACAAAAACTTCAGGCGCGGGAGCGTCGGGTGGCAGCAATTGCTATCCCGGCACCCGCGCCTACTAATGCAATGGCTGTTGCTCCCGCAGGTACGCCATATCGCTTAACTAATCTTTGTCTGCGGAAATCATGAACTGGCCAACCATTTTCAATCGCATGACTTCTTAGCGATGAATCAGGATTTATCGCAGTGGGATTACCAACGCTAGTCAAAAGCGGGATGTCATTGCTGGAATCGGAATAAGCAAAACTATGTACTAAGTCCAATCCGTGGTCGCTTGCTAACTTCGCAACTGCAATAGCTTTTTGCTCGCCATGCATCGGAGGATTTTTTAGCCGGCCGGTGTAGACCCCGTTTTCAACTTCACTGACTGTCGCAATCGCGCCACTCAAACCAAGACGCGTGGCAATGATGTTTGCCAGCTCTATTGGTGCGG
>JBIKSW010000058.1:0-5311 GCA_044348415.1 Candidatus Nanopelagicales bacterium | reverse complement strand
AGGCGTTCAGATTTTGTATGAAGTACTAAATGAGCGTGCTGACACATTGTGTGAGCGTACGTATGCAGTTTGGCCTGACCTAGAAAAGCTAATGCGGGAAACCGGTGTTCCGCAGTTCACTGTTGATGCACATCGTCCAGTTGGCGCATTTGACGCACTTGGTGTTTCGTTTGCAACTGAACTTGGTTACACCAACATGCTTACTGCAATCGATTTAGCTGGGGTTCCATTGCACGCAGCCGATCGCGACGAAACTCACCCGCTAGTGATTGCTGGTGGACATGCTGCATTCAATCCTGAAGCAATCTCAATGTTTATCGATGGCGCAGTTCTTGGTGATGGGGAACAGGCTGTTCTTGCAATAACCGACATCATCGCCGCGTTTAAAACTGAGGGAAGCCCAGGTGGACGCGATGAACTCTTGATGCGTCTTGCAAAGTCTGGTGTTATGTATGTTCCTTCGTTTTACGATGTTGAATATTTAGAAGACGGACGTATCCGTCGCGTGTCACCAAATCGCCCAGGTGTGCCATGGCGAGTTGCAAAGCACACCGTCATGGATCTAGATGAATGGCCTTACCCAAAGGCACCACTAGTTCCAATTGCCGAGAGTGTTCACGAACGCATGAGCGTGGAAATTTTCCGCGGCTGCACTCGTGGTTGCCGCTTCTGCCAAGCAGGCATGATTACCCGTCCAGTCCGCGAGCGCTCGATGACCACCATTGCCGACATGGTTGCAAATGGCTTGGAAAAGACCGGTTATGAAGAGATTGGCTTACTGTCACTTTCCAGTGCAGACCACTCTGAAATCGCCGAGATCGCAAAGGGATTAGCAGATCGATACGAAGATACCCAAACTTCACTTTCACTTCCAAGTACTCGAGTCGATGCCTTCAACATTGACCTTGCAAATGAACTTTCCCGCAATGGACGTCGTAGTGGATTAACGTTTGCTCCCGAAGGAGGCAGCGAACGAATTCGTAAAGTCATCAACAAGATGGTCACTGAAGAAGACTTAATTCGCACTGTAACGGCTGCTTACGCATCCGGTTGGCGTCAGGTGAAGCTGTACTTCATGTGCGGTCTTCCAACAGAAGAAGATGAAGACGTATTACAGATTGCTCGCCTTGCACATGAAGTTATTAAAGCTGGTCGCGAAGCATCAGGACGAAAAGATATTCGTTGCACCGTTTCAATTGGTGGGTTTGTGCCGAAGCCACACACACCATTCCAGTGGGCCGCGCAACTTGATCACGAAACCACAGATGCACGTCTATACAAATTGCGTGACGCAATTCGCCAAGATCGGGAATTTGGAAAATCAATCGGCGTTCGCTACCACGATGGCAAGCCAGGCGTAGTTGAAGGTCTACTTTCCCGCGGCGATCGACGTGTTGGAAAAGTAATTGAACAGGTATGGCGTGATGGCCAGCGTTTCGATGGTTGGAGTGAACACTTCTCATACGACAAATGGATGGCTGCGGCTGAAATTGCATTTGCTGATGAACCAGTAGACGTTAATTGGTACACCATTCGTGAGCGCGACTTATCTGAAGTTCTGGCTTGGGATCATTTAGATTCAGGCTTGGACAAAGAATGGCTTTGGGACGATTGGCAAGATGCGCTTTCCGAAGTTGAAGTTGATGACTGTCGCTGGGTTCCATGTTTTGATTGCGGAGTTTGTGACCACATGGGTACTGAAATCCAAGTCGGTCCAACTAATGCAGTGATGCTGCCAATGCCAGTTATCCCATCTCGCGTAGTTGCAAATAGTGGCACGTGATCGTGATCCAGGTCGCGAGATCGTTCCGGCTGTTCAAAAGTTAAGAATTCAACACGCTAAACGGGATCGACTTCGCTTTACATCACATCGAGATTTTCAGAGAGCTTTTGAACGCGCCCTGAAGCGCGCTGGTGTACCTATGGCCTACAGCGCTGGCTTCTCACCGCATCCAAAAATTTCTTATGCAAATGCGGCTCCAACCGGCGTTGCTAGTGAAGCTGAGTATGTCGAAATTGGTGTGGTTCAGTTCGTTGACCCTGACAAACTTTTGGTCGTGCTGGACGAAGTCTTGCCACCAGGCCTGGACATCTTGGCCGTGGTTGAGGCACGCACCCCCGATTTCGTTGCTCGCCTTGAAGCCAGCCACTGGAGCCTTGAGCTTCCTGGCACATCCCAAGAAACTTTGCAGGGCGCACTGGATGCCTTTATGTCCGAATCAGAGGTCTTGGTTGATCGCATGACCAAGTCTGGAATTCGAACCTTTGACGCTAGAACCGCAGTAATTCGGGCAAATGTGGAGATGGGCTCTGACTGTGCAATACTTCAAGTAGTCGTTCGGCATGGCGTGCCAGCTGTTCGACCAGACGATGTTCTGGCAGCTCTGAAAAAAGTTGCGGACTTCGCCCAGGAGATCCCACCTCGGGTAACTCGACTGGCGCAAGGTCCTTTGCTTGAAGATGGTTGGTCCGTGGGTGATCCTTTCACCTTGGATCGTGAAGCCACACAAGCTTGAGCCCTACATCGTCACTACATAGGCTTATGCGCCCCTAGGGCGTGAGTGAACGCAAGACCAGTGCTTCGGCATTGATTTTGTGCGATAGGAGACGACTTTCATGTCGGATAACGAAGTAACACCAGAATCCAAACCACGTCGACGTGCCGCTGGCCGTCCGGCTGGACCACCAGTAGATGCACCAGCAGAAAAAGCCGATAAAGCGCCAGCTAAGGCTGCTGCCAAGAAGAAGGCGCCAGCTGTTAAAAAGGCACCAATTGCTGTTCCAGTTTTCCAATCTGCTCCAGTGACTGCTGCTCCTGCTAAGAAAAAAGCGGTAGCCAAGTCAGCCAGCACCGAGGAAACACTTTCGGTTGCCAAGAAGGGTCAATCTAAGAAGTCACCGACAAAGAAAGCGTCATCGAGCGAATCTGCCGATGCACCTGAGTCAACTTCAAATGAAGCTTCAGAATCTGGCGAAGAGCGTTCCGGTGGCAATAACCGAAACCGCAATCGCAACCGCCGTGGTGGCAAGAACAAGAACCGCGCGAAGTCAAACAACGCTGCTGAAGGATCTGAATCAGAAGATGATTCAGTTGAAGTCAGTGAAGAAGATTCAACTGAATCAGCCGAATCTGCATCAGCACGCAAGCGCAGCCGTAAGCGCACTCGTGATGGCTCAGACAATGAGTCCGGTTCTACTCGACTAGATGCAAAGCGCAACCGTCGTCGTGATGGCCGCGATGCTGGGCGCCGACGCGCACCAATTTTGACTGAATCTGAATTCCTAGCTCGCAGAGAAAATGTCGAGCGAGTAATGGTTGTGCGCCAACAAGGTGCTCGTACTCAAATCGCTGTGCTTGAAGATGGCATTGTTGTTGAGCATTACATCAATCAATCCAGCAGTGGTTCATTAGTTGGCAACGTTTACTTAGGTCGCGTCCAAAACGTGCTGCCAGGTATGGAAGCAGCTTTCGTTGACATTGGCAAGGGACGCAATGCTGTTCTTTATGCCGGCGAAGTTAACTGGGATGCAGCAGGTCTTGATGGGCAGCCTAAGAAAATTGAAACTGCGCTGAAGTCAGGCGATCCAGTTCTAGTTCAGGTAACCAAGGACCCAGTAGGCCAAAAGGGTGCGCGATTAACTAGCCAGATTTCGTTGCCTGGTCGTTTCTTGGTTTACGTGCCGAACAATCCGATGACTGGAATCTCTCGCAAGCTTCCGGATCGTGAACGTTCCCGCCTAAAGACAATTTTGAAGGCAGTAGTTCCAGAAGATGCTGGCGTAATTGTTCGCACCGCATCCGAAGGGGCCAGTGAAGAAGAGTTGGGTCGCGACGTTGCAAGATTGGCGGCGCAGTGGACTGACATTGAAGCAAAATCAAAAACCGCTTCACCTCCAACAATGCTTTACGGCGAGCCAGACATTTCAATCAAGGTCGTTCGCGACATCTTCAATGAGGATGTTAAGAAGTTAATCGTTTCTGGCGCAGATGCTTGGGAAACTGTTGAGCAGTATGTAAGTTACGTTGCACCAGATCTTGCTGATCGTCTCGAAAAGTATGTTGGCACAACTGATGTGTTTACTGAGTACCGAATTGATGAACAGATTGCTAAGGCACTTGATCGCAAGGTTTACTTACCTTCCGGTGGCTCACTTGTAATTGACCGCACTGAAGCTATGACAGTTGTTGACGTTAACACTGGAAAGTTCATCGGTCAGGGCGGCAGCTTGGAGCAGACCGTTACAAAGAACAACATGGAAGCCGCTGAAGAAATTGTTCGTCAGCTGCGGTTACGCGACATCGGCGGAATCATCGTCATCGACTTCATTGACATGGTCCTAGAAAGCAACCGCGATCAGGTCATCCGTCGTCTGATCGAGTGCCTTGGTCGAGATCGCACAAAGCACCAAGTTGCTGAAGTGACGTCCCTTGGCTTGGTCCAAATGACCCGAAAGCGCATTGGTGCAGGGCTCCTTGAGGTTTTCAGCGAGTCTTGTGATCATTGCCAGGGTCGTGGCGCAGTTGTGAACATGGAAGGCCATGACGCCTCAAAAACCCCTAAAAACAAGGGTAAAAAGGGTAATCATGACCATTCAAATGAAAATTCCACAGATTCCACCCCAGATTCAACCCCCGAAGAGCCGGTCTCGGTTTGACCCTAAGGCCCTTGAGTCCGTAACCTTATGAGGCTTAAGACTTAGGGTTTTCACCCGAAACAAGCATTAGTTCAAGGAGATACCTCGTGTACGCGATCGTTCGTGCTGGTGGCCGCCAGGAGAAAGTTGCCGTTGGCGACCTAATTAGTCTTGACCGCGTTCAGGCCAAGCCAGGCGAGACAGTGGTTCTTCCAACTGTTTTGATCGTGGATGGCGACAAGGTCAACACCGACGCTAAAGGCGTCACCGTAACTGCTGAAGTTATTGACCACAACCGTGGACCAAAGATCGAAATTCTTCGTTACAAGAACAAGACTGGTTACCGTCGTCGTCAGGGACACCGTTCAGACTTAACTGATGTGCAAATCATTTCAATCGGTAGCGAGAAAATCGCTGCTGGTGACAAAGCAACTGCAAAGGCTAAGCCAGTAGTTGCAAAGAAGGCTGCACCTGCAAAGGCTGCACCTGCCGCAGCGAAGAAAGCTTCCGCTCCTGTAGCGGACGCTGCTCCAGCCGCCAAGAAGGCTGCTCCTGCGAAGAAAGCTGCTCCTGCGAAGAAAGCTCCAGCTGCCAAGAAGGCTGCTCCTGCGAAGAAAGCTGCTCCTGCGAAGAAAGCTCCAGCTGCCAAAAAAGCTGCTCCCAAGAAGACAGAGAA
>JBIKSW010000057.1:0-5364 GCA_044348415.1 Candidatus Nanopelagicales bacterium | reverse complement strand
AATTGTGATGGGCACTTCTTATCGCGCAGAAGTTTTCGAAGAGCATTTTGGTCACGGTGAAAACGTCGGCGTGGAATTGGTTTATGCCGTCGAAGATGAACCACTTGGCACTGGCGGCGCGATTCGTAATGCTGCAGCGCACTTAACTTGTGGTCCAAACGATCCGGTAATTGTTTTCAATGGCGATGTATTAACTGGGTTAGACATTGCAGGCTTGGTGCAAAAGTGGCGCGATGCCAATGCTGATGTGGCTTTGTATTTAACTCGCGTGGAAGATCCGCGGGCTTACGGTCTAGTTCCAACTGATGCCAATGGCCGAGTACTCGAGTTTCTGGAAAAGCCAACGACGCCCGAAGAGATCGTGACTGATCAAATCAACGCCGGTTGCTATATCTTTAAGCGCTCGGTCATCGATTCAATTCCAAGTGATCGTCCAGTATCAGTGGAGCGCGAAACTTTCCCTGAGCTTTTAGCGGCTGATCGCATGGTGATCGGTGTTGTTGATGATGGCTATTGGTTAGACCTTGGAACACCGCTTGCTTTTGCAAAGGGGTCTGCTGATTTAGTTCGAGGTATCGCACCGTCACCATTACTGGTTGGACGCACTGGCGAAGCCTTAATCGAGCCAACAGCTAAAGTTGATTCCAGCGCGTCTGTAACTGGTGGAACTTATGTTGGCCACAACGCTGTAATCGGTGCAGACGCTGTCGTTACTGGCAGTGTGATTTTTGCCGAAGTTGAAGTTGGCGCAGGTAGTCAAATAACCAATTCAATAGTTAGTACAGCAGCAAAAATTTCGAGTGATTGTCAGATTGTCGACACTGTGATTGCAGAACGTGCTCTAATCGGTATTGGAGTAACGCTTGACCCTGGGACCTTGGTTTTTCCTGACACAACTTATGCCTAACAATTGTGTCAGTTGAACTAACTTTCGGTTTCGCCCTTTTCGTCCATCTCAGCAAGGTATTGCTCAAAGCTTGCAGCCAATTCATCGCCGCTGACCATGCTGCCATCAGAACCTGCAGTTAACTCACGACGAGTTTCCATCATCGAGTCATGCTGTTGTTCTAGCGATGCAACCACTTCGCGGTTTTCATCAATCGACAAAATCTGCTTATCGATGTCAGCATCCATTTCGGCTGCTGCAGTCCGCAGGGTGTCGCGCGGCAAAACCAAACCAGTGCTTAGTGCTAGCTGATCAAGTAGTGCGAGAGCTGCCTTTGGATAGTCACCGCCGGCTAAGTAATGCGGAACATGTGCGGCGTAACCCATAGCAGGAAGTTTTGCCTTGGTTGCTTCAAGTTCAATTAGTGCTGGCAAGCTGCCTGGAATCTCAACTTGGCCAACCCATGGTTGATGAATGCCAATCAATTCTGGATCAGAAGAGTGCGCAGTTATTTCAACTGGGCGAGTGTGCGGCGCTGGCCATGGAATTGCATGCATTCCAACTGTGATGCGCACACCGTATTCGCGAATCAATTCGATAACGCTGCGAACCACACTTTGCCAACCAAGATCTGGTTCAACACCGTGAAGCAATAAGAAGGTCTGACCTTCGCCATCAGTAACTTCGGAAAGTGTGATGTGAGGAAGTTCCATTGATTCGTAATGATCTGAATCAAAAATAGTTTTCGGACGACGACCGCGGTAATCGTAAAGCGAGTCGATGTGGAAGTAAGCAACTGGACGATTCTTCATAGTGTCGAGTATGTGTGCCACGGCTAGGCGGCCACCGCCACCTGCGTCCATGAATCCGGTTAGACCATGAATAAGGACGATTCCAGATTCCACGCCACCATCAATTTGGTCAGCAGGCGGCACGACAACTGTGTAGAGGTCGCGAGCTGGATACATTTTCACTCCTGTTGTTACTTACCTTGCTCTTCTATTGTCGCTCATATCAGTGCCATATTCATTCTCAGATCACTCAGGGCGTAAACCTTAAGAATGAGTCAACAAATAGTAAAAAATTGTCTATTTCAAGGTCTTCAGAGGTATGGTTCGGTGATCGATAAGAAAAGTAGGACCATGAAAATTCGCTTATTTGTTAAGGCTCTCGCCTTTGCTTTGATTGCTTCAGTGTTTGTCTCATCCCCAGCGAATGCTGCGGTCTGCCCGAGTTCCATGGTCGGAGCGGGGACTTCTGGCGACCCTTGCCAGATAACAACTCCTGCTCAACTGCAAGCGATTGCATCCGGCTTAACTCTTGATTACAAGTTAATGAACGACTTGGACATGACCGGGTTTGCTTGGAACGGAATTGGTGGTCCCTCGTACTCGAACCCATTCACTGGCAAACTTGATGGCAACGGCTCGACGATTGCTAACTTGAGCGAAGTTGAATCAAGCCGTGGCTATAGCGGTTTACTAATGAACTACGTAGGTAGTGCAGGTCAGATTGAAAACCTAAGAATGATAAATCTGACTTACGACATTAGAGCTGACAACACCGCATACATGGGAGGAATTGTAGGAATTCTGCAAGGCGCAATTGTAAATTCCAGTTTCGAAGGAAGCGTTCTTATCAGAGAGTCTGTAGACCGGAGAGCTGGGTTAATTGGTGGAATCTCAGGTGTGGGAAATGGTGCAATCACTGCCGTAGATAATCAAATTGACCTCGACGGCGGCGGCTTTGGTGACCAACTATCTGGGTTCATTGGATCGTACGACTCTGGTGCAACAATCTTGGCTTCGCAATACACAGGCACCATTTCCAACACGGATCCTCTTTTCTTGGATCATGCCTTTTCGCCGAGCACAAGTTGTAATTTCATCACGTACTCCTATTACGACAATCAAGTATTTGGCACTCGAGATTCCGAGACGTGCTCTGCAAAGGGGCAGACAACTACTTCTTTAAAGTCTCCAACTAGTGCGACTGGGATATATGCAAACTGGACTTCCTACTGGAACTTTGGTTCGAGTTCTGAATACCCAGCATTAACCTCATTCCTATCCAATCCAGGCGCACCAACTTCTGTTACTGGTGTCGCAGGAGATGCATCAGTCGCTGTTTCTTGGACAGCCCCAGCCAACACAGGCGGTCGCAGTATTTCTACTTATACAGTGACATCAACTCCTGGTGGATTCACCTGTTCAAGTTCAACTTCATCGTGCACGGTAAACGGATTGACTAATGGAACTTCATATAGTTTTGCCGTTACTGCTACTACGAGTTTTGGAACAAGTTCAACATCAATTTCCAGTGCTGCAGCTACGCCGGCAGCGCCTTCCACACCCTCGCAATCAACAACGACATCAGGCACAACAAGCACTCCCGCCAGTGTTTCTGAAAATGTGCCAGCAGTTAAATCTGCAAATGTGAAGCGCAACAAGAAATATTCTGCAAAGTCAGTTGCAAAGATGCTTTCAATATCGGTCCCTAAAAAAGCAACTGTGAAAGTTTCTGTGTCTAGTGCCTCAAAGGCAGCTAAGACTTGTTCAAAATCAGGAACCAAAGTTGCGACTAAGAAAAAGTTGGGTGATTGCTCGGTAACGGTAACTGTCCAGCCTGCTCGTATAAAGGGCGTTAAGCAGGCTCGACAGGTGACGAGTGGAATCTTGGCTGTTAAGTAGATCCCAGTATTTAGGAAGCCTAAAAATCCGCTAGGATCGGGGAATTGCCGAAAGGCAAGGTAGGGCCTTTAGCTCAGTTGGTAGAGCAACGGACTTTTAATCCGTGGGTCGACGGTTCGAGCCCGTCAGGGCCCACATCTTCATAGTTAGAAAATCAAGGGCGTTTGCGAGTGCAAACGCCCTTGATTTTTTCGTTATTTAACTAACAGTGAAGGATCCAGAACTTGTAGAGACTTTCTTGCCCTTCTTATTCTTTACTGTGACCGTGTAGGAGCACGTTCCCGTTTTCTTTGCCTTTACTTTGGAACCACTCACCGAACAGATCTTCTTCGATGCCTTCTTGATTGAGATCGTTGCCTTTTGACCCTTGGCCAGAGTTACACCAACGTCAGCAAGAATCGCATTCTTAGTGCGGGACTTGCCCTTGACTACAGAAACCGCTGCGGCCTTGCGAGACATCTGGAACTTAGGAGCCGAGAACGTGATGTCAGTGATACTTACAAACTGACCAGCGGTTCCATTAGTTGCTTCGTCCCAACTTGCCCAAGTGACCGTGTCAGTTCCAGTAGCAGTCGTGGAACTTGTACGAGCAATTGACATCAAGCTAGATGCTTGCGTTGGGTCGGTTAATCCAAAGCCACTAGACAACAATGTATTTGGTACGAATCCGTAGAACGAACCCTTTCTTACACCACCAGGTGAAGTTGCTCCTGTTGGCGTGAAATCAGTTGCAAACTTACTTGGCGCGGCAATTCCGTATGTTAAGGAATTTGATGCCAAGTTGGTTGTACTAAAGGTTGTTGGAACTTCGAGCGAACCAATAATTGCCCCAGCTGAAGCGAAGAGGGCGCCAGCAAAAAGAGCCGCCGTATTATCAACGCTGATAACCATGGTTGCCTGCAGCATTTCTGAGGTAGCAGTATCTGTTGAACACGTCGAAACTGGAATTGTTGAGCATTGGTTATCTATGCCAGTTGAGGATGGCATGTAACGAGGCTTGAACTTGATCCGGACTGTCTTGGCAATCGGATCAACTTTCCAATAAGAAGGTAAGCCGTTTAGCCAAGTCCAACCCAAACTTGGAGCCAAAGTGTTTAGGTTGATTGTCATATCAATTTCGGAGTTTTCAGTTATTGCATAACTACTGGCTGATGAATGACCAAAGTTAGTGCTTACTGAATCTTGATCTCCATAGGCCATAGTGATGCCAATGCGGTTTGGATTGGCATAACACACACCTGCTGCTGGAAGCTGGCCAACTTTGCACGAGTTAGTAGCGGTTACAACTACGCGTAAACCAGTGCTCCACTGTGCATCGGTTGGACTAGATGGTGTGGTCGTTAATTTTGAAACACCATCAACGCTGAAAGCAGTTACATAAGGTCTACCTGCAACTAATGAAGTTGTGTTACTCCAACCACCCATTGATGAGGAAGCAGTATCAGCAGTGTTTTGCCCAGTCATGCCTCCAACTTCTGGAGCGGCATTAGCAGGTGAACTCGCAACTAATGCGGAGAGTGCTAGTGCTGCACTCGATACAAATACGGTAATTCTCTTTCGATTTTTAAACATCCATGTCTCCGCATGCCTTTAATCCCCGCAGGAGAAAGTCTAGAACTGCGAATAGGATGTTGTCACTCTATTTCGTCTGTATTTGTGAAATTCGATTTAAACAAGGGGGAATTTGGCGAGCAACAGCAGATCATACAATTTAGTCATGCCACAGAACTCTTGGACCATAAGTATTGATACTGGTGGCACTTTCACAGATTCTGTAGCTCGTGCCCA
>JBIKSW010000056.1:0-5385 GCA_044348415.1 Candidatus Nanopelagicales bacterium | reverse complement strand
TGCGGTTTGCTTACCAATCCAGACGACTTTTACATTCCATTCTTGACCAGGAGCCAGTTCGACTAAATCCTTATCCGTATTTGGATTGCAATGATCTGTTGACCAAATCAATGCTGGGCCAGAAATCACCGTTACTTCGTTAGCGCCGCTACCAACATCGCGCTTACAAGTTGCCGATGAATTATTCTTAACGATCATGTTGATGTGAACGCCTTCACCAACTGCAGTTGTCTCGCGATCAACTACAACTCGAATGGAAGTGTCGGCGTCGGAACATTCGCCTTCACCAACCACTGGAGCTGTTGGTTGCATGGTGGGCTGGAGAACTGCTGGTGTTGGCATAGCAACAACTGTGGGTACTGCGGATGGTTCTGGCAATGCGGCAACGGCTTCTGCGCTTGGGGTTACCGATACCGCAGCTGGAACGGGGTCTTCGCCACCAGTAAAGCTACGCACAATCACAATCAAGGTGACCAGGGCCGCTAGCCCGAGCACCAAACGTCGTCGCCAATAGACCACTGGTTCTTCTGGTCCTACTGGGTGCACAACGCCGGTCACATATTTAAGGTATTCAGCAAATCGCTAAATATGGCTTAGGCGCGAGCCAAATCTCTTCTTGAGCGACAAAAAGAATGGGCTACCGTTTCCGGCAGCCCATTCTTTTTTATATGACTAGCTAACTAGATCCTTAACTGCCTCATCATTTTCCTTGCGTGCAAGACCAATTAGGTATCCAACAACAAGGGCAACAAATGGGATTGCCATGATTACAGTTCCAGTCATGCTTTGCGCCCAAGGAGTTACTGTTGGGTCCACATCAGCTGCAGTGGTACCAGCTAGAAGTGCAAAGCGTGACATCAGTAGATACAGGCCAAATGCCAATCCAACTAGACCTAGCAATGGAGCAATTAACCGAGTAAACACTCCTTCACCTTCTGCATGCTTTGAGAAGAAAACAATGACAGCCAAGCTGACCAAAATTTCTACCAAGACGATTGCAATAACCGCTAATCCACTCATCCAGTAGAACAAGTTAAGAATTGGATCTAAACCATTTAGCTGGAAGTAGAGAATTACTAAGACAGAAAGCACAGTTGTAATGATTGATGCGTTCTGAGGTGCGCCACGGCCATTGACCTTTGCAATTGATGTAGGCAGAACTCCACCGCGACCAAGTGCAAACAAGTACCTAGATGCCGAGTTCTGGAACGCAACAGTGGCAGCAAACAAGCTAGTAAGAATCAACCAACCAATTAATGTTCCCAACCAGGTTCCCACTGACTGATTTGCCACTGTAATCAGAACGTTGGCTGGATTTGCCAGTGGAACACCATCAACGGATGACCATTCAACAGTTTTATTGACAGCTTCGGATGCACCCATTGCAGTAATCATGCCGAAGGAAACAATGGCAAAGATTGCAGTGATGATTCCAACTGCTAGATAGGTAGCACGCGGAACTGAGCGCTTAGGGTCTTTAGTTTCTTCACCGTAAATTGCAGTTGCTTCAAATCCGATAAAGGATGCGAATGCGAATGCGAATGCGATGCCTGCAGTACCAAGTAGTCCACCAGCAAAGATGCTGCTCGGTGAGAATGATGCTGCAAGATTCCAACCCTCTGGTCCGCCATCTACTAGCGCAGCGATGCCGGCAACCAACATTGAAAGGATCTCTGCGATCATCAGAACGCCAAGAACCTTAGCGCCCACATCAACCCGAAGAATCGATAATGCAGTCGCAATTGCTACCGCAATAAGTGACCACACATACCAAGGCAGGTCAATTCCAAATTGCGCAGCCATTTGGCCAGCAGCAATTGCACCGAAGAAACCATAAACTGCCCATTGCACAGTTAAGTAAGCAACCATCGAGACAAACGCTGAACCGACTCCAGCATTTGTACCTAGGCCACGACCTACATACGCAAAGAATGCACCGGCATTTGTTACTCGATGCGTCATCGCGGCATAACCCACGCTGAATAGCACGAGCACTAGACCAACCAGCAAATAAGCACCAGGTGCTCCAGCTCCACTGCCTAATACGATGGCTACAGGAACTGCGCCAGTCATACCAGCCATTGGAGCTGCCGCTGCGATTACAAAGAAGACGATTCCGAAGATTCCAATCGTTCCTTTTTTAAGGCCCTTGCCATCTACGGCAGCCTTTGTTTCATTACTTGACACAGGTTCCTCCTAGAGTCACTGCTGTAATTCACGTCCAATGTGAGATCGAACGGATACGAACGATATTGGCAGATTAGCCTTATCTGTGGGGCAAATTAGAGAAATTTCTAAAAACTATCGATTAAATCTGGGCAAATTGAGCGTGTCGCTAAAGATCCCGGTTCCAATGGCTCATTCGTACCCTAACGAATATTTCGTACTACGATAGACGCATGTCTGATCTACATGGATTCCTGCCTCCACTAACCCCAACTGGCAAAAGTAACCTCGTGCCAGAAATGCCTTGGTACTACAGCGGCAACCTTCTGACCGTTGAGTACTTGACTGACCCGGCTAATGTGCGAGCCCTATTGCCTGCTGACATAGATTTGGCGCCTGAAGAACCAGGTGCTGTGGCCTTTATTTGGGCTGATTGGCAATCCTGCAGTGAAGGTGGCGCTGAATTACTTGATCCGATTCGCTCGCAGTACCTAGAAACTTTTGCAGTTGTGCGTTGTTCATATGAAGGTGTTACTTACAGTCGCTGCGTAGCAATTTGGGTCACTAAAGATTTTGCAATTGCTCGTGGTTGGTATCAGGGTTACCCAAAGAAAATTGGGTCAGCACATGTCACCCGAATCTTTAATCGCGGTAAAGCATCCCCTCGCCTAGAAGCTGGTGCAAAACTAGGTGCAACCTTGTCTGCTTACGATCACAGACTTGCATCCGCAGTTGTTACGTTGCGCGAGCCTTCCGAAACTAATGGTTTTGTTAATGGGCACCCAATGCTGCACAGCCGCTTCATGCCTTCGATTACTAAAGATGCCGGTCTATCCATGGATCAACTGATCACCATGCATGGCATTGATGCTGACCTTGGACAACCGTGGAAGGGTGATGCAGAACTCGTTCTTGGTGATTCGCAATGGGACGAGTTAGCGTCGATACTTCCAGTTCAGAAAATACTTGGTGGCTACTACCGCGAGGTTGGAGTTACTTTCGCTGGTGGCAAATTGATTGCTGACCGTTCAAATCCGGTCTAGTAATCCCAAATATATTCGTCTAATTCCCAGGCAGTTATCTCACGAGTGCTTGGATCTGGAACCTCAGCTTCGTAACGCTCAATTTCATCGCGCTTCAAAGTTAAGTGCGTTGAAATCACAATTGGTCCCATGAGATCAGTGAACAGCGAATCTGCTTCAAGCGCATCAAGGGCTTCGGTGAAAGTCAAAGGCAACAGCGGATCTGCTTCGTCCTCGTAAGCCCAGCCTTCGGCTGCTTTGCTTGGCTTCATTTTTTGCTTAATTCCATCCAGACCTGCGGCCAAAACTGAAGCAACCATTAAGTAAGGATTAGCTGCGCCATCACCAATTCGAATCTCAAGTCGAGTGCCTTCGCCTCGCTCAGGTGGAACTCGAAGTAGCGTTGCCCGATTGTCATATCCCCAGTTGGCGCGACTTGGTGCCAAGGTGTCTGGTCCTAGACGTTTGAAGGCATTGATAGTTGGGTTAGTAAATGCAGTAAGCGCATTTGCATGGCTCAAAATTCCTGCGATCATGTGATTTGCTACTTCAGATAACTCAGCGCCATCGTGCATTTGGTTCTTGCCCTTGGCGTCGACCACCGAGAAGTGCAAGTGGAAACCGCTGCCTTCAGATTCAGCCCAAGGCTTTCCCAAGAATGTTGCGTTGTAACCACGACGCATAGCAATGTCCTTGATTGCAGTCTTGAACAAGAAAGTTCTATCCGTTGACTCCAATGCTTCGCCATGCCACAAATTGATTTCATACTGGGCTGGGGCAAATTCATGATTACCCGCAAAGACGCCAATGTCCATTTGATCTAGCATGCGCAAGATATGCAGGAACGTGCCGTCTGGATCCACGATTGCGCCAGTGGTGTAAACCCGACCGGTTCGATGTAAGGCACGTACCCATGCGTCGTTTTCTTGTTTAGCTAAATAGAACTCAAGTTCGGGTCCAATGACTGGAGTTAATCCGATCTTTTCGTATTCCTTCAACACTCGTTGCAGCGCGGTACGCGGTGCAACGGGGCTGTCGTCACCATTTGGCTCGAAGGCATCAACAACTGCATATGCAACTCCTGGCTCCCAAGGAAGTTTACGAATTGTGTTGGGGTCAATCCGGCTTACGAAATCGGATAGGCCGTCGGAAATACTTCCATGTCCATCAAGAACGCCGCCGCGGGCATTGGTGACCCAAACTCCCTGGCAAAAAGCTGGACCATGTGCGGCTGCCTTTTCCATCTGACTAACTACTAGATCTTTTGAGCGAGGTATGCCTAACACGTCTGCGTAAACAAGTCGCAAAATGTCAATATTTTCGCTCTGCAGTTGAGTGCGTAGTGCAGAAAGATCGAGAGACATGCTTCCTCCGAATATTCGTTAGGGTATGAACGATTTTTTTATTTTAATCGTCTGGCGGAGTTTTTAGGGCAGAATGGTAGAAATTCTGACTGGGAATAGAGGTAGCCATGAAAGTCCTGATAATTGCGCATGACCATGTCAGTCCGCCCGGCCCAGTTGCAGAGCGCTTTCGCCATCATGGCTTTGAAGTAGAAGAGTTTTTGGTGGTTTCTGAAGCGAATTACGCCAAACCTAACGTTGTCCGTGAGTTCCCAGATCTTGCCAACTATGACGTGATAGTTCCGATGGGAGCCCCTTGGGGGGCATGGGATGACGATCATATTGGGAATTGGCTCGCACCTGAATTGGAATTTCTAACCAAAGCAATTGCGCAAGATACTCCAGTATTTGGAATCTGCTTTGGTGGGCAACTCTTGGCTCGAGCTCTTGGTGGCAGTGTGGCGCCAGGACCTAAACCAGAAATTGGTTGGAACGTTGTTCATACCGACCGTCCAGATTTAGTCTCTACTGGTCCTTGGTTCCAGTTTCACTACGATCGATGGCAGCTACCTGGATCAGCGACAGAAGTTGCTCGAAATTCTGCGGCAAGCCAGGCTTTCACCAGCGCGCGAAATCTTGGAGTTCAGTTTCATCCTGAGCTAACGGCTGAAATGCTCATTGGCTGGCTAAATAATGGTGGTCGAGAACTAATCATAAAAGATGGCCAGGACCCAGATGTATTGCTTGCACATACCGAAGCTGAGCAGGCTGCAGCAAAAGAACGTACCAACCAATTGGTTGATACGTTCTTAAGAGATATTGCTAAATTGATTTAGTTATTTAAGAGTTACTTC
>JBIKSW010000055.1:0-5511 GCA_044348415.1 Candidatus Nanopelagicales bacterium | reverse complement strand
GGGGATGTATGAAATCTGATTGCTGGGCTTGTTCAAGTGGCCAGGAAATGATTTGCCCAAACGCTACCGAAGCTGGACTTTTTCGCAATGGTGGCTATGCCGAAAAAATGCTAATCAAAAACAAGTCGTATCTGGTTCCACTAGGTGACTTGGATCCTTTGTCTGCTGCACCACTTGCCTGTGGGGGGCTTACTGCTTATCGCGCAGTCAGTCATACTTTGCCAAACTTAACCAAGAAGAGTCGCGTACTAGTTATTGGTGCTGGTGGACTTGGGCAGTTTGGAATTCAATTCTTAAAAATTCAGTCAGATGCCAAAGTGATTGCAACTGATTTGTCGAGCGACAAACTTCAGCGCGCACTGACTGTCGGCGCAGATGAAGTTGCCAGCCCGACAGAATTAGACGGAACTTTTGATGCGATTATTGACTTTGTTGGTGCGCAGAACACGCTTGAGCTAATGGCAAAGCATGTTGCCCGTCAAGGCACTGCGGTATTGGTTGGAATCTTTGGTGGCAAGATCCCATTTGGCTTTGGCGCTGTGCCGCATGAAGCCCGATTCATGACAAGTATTTGGGGAACCCAAGGTCAACTGGTTGATTTGCTTGAACTTGCTAATAAGAATGAGTTAAAGCATTCAGTTGAAGCCATCTCGCTGGCTAATGCCCAGCAAGCACACGAACGACTTATTGCTGGCACCGTCGCTGGTCGGATTGCCCTAGTTCCCTAAAGAAAGGTCTGGAGATTTAGTTGACCACCAAGGAAGCAATCAACATCGTTGATCCTGCAATCTATGAGCAAGGAATTCCACACGAAACATTTAGGTGGATGCGAAACAATGCTCCGGTTTATCGTCACGAATATGCAGATGGCGACTTTTGGGCTGTTACTAGATACAACGACATCATTCAAGTGACCAGAGACTGGGAAACCTTTTCATCTGCGAAGAAAATGGTAAATCTTTGGGATATATCAGATGAAGCAATGGAAGCCAGACGATCAATCATTGAAAGTGATCCACCGATTCATGCCCGTTTACGAAAACTGGCGATGCCCCCATTTACCTTGCGCAAAGTTGCAGATTATGAAGCGGCGACCCGAAAAATTGCCAAAACCCTGCTTGATGCCGCAGTTAATGAATCAAATGTGGATTTGGTTACAGCCATATCATCTCCACTTCCAATTCAAGTAATTGTAAATATTCTTGGTGTGCCCAGTGAAGATACCGACTACATGGTTGAGCTAAGTGATCACTTAGTTGAGGGAACAACTGGTGAGCCGCTAGTACCAGATGCATATGGGAACAAAACTCCACTCGAACTTTTGCCATTTAATAGCCCAGCAGCATTCGCACTTTTTGAATACGGCCGAAAGTTAGGCGAGGAGCGTCGCGCTAATCCGCATGAGGATGTCGTTAGTACTTTGGTGCATTCGCAAATTGATGGAGAGCATTTATCCGAAACTGAATTTGCGAACTTCTTCCAGGTTTTGGTTTTTGCCGGAAATGAAACCACCCGTACAGCGATATCAAATGGCTTGCATGCATTTATGGATAACCCAGATCAACTGGAAAAGCTTTACGACAACCCAGAATTGATTGAAAATGCGGTGGAAGAAATCATTCGGTATGCCACACCAGTTCTGCATTTCCGGCGCACAGCAACCAAGGACACTGAGATTGATGGCCACCCAATTGCCGCCGGAGACAAAGTTGTTATGTGGTACGCCTCATCAAACTTTGATGAAGAATTCTTTGAAAACCCTTTAAAATTTGATGTTTCCCGCCCGACACGCCCAAAACACCTAGCTTTTGGGGCTCAAGGCCCCCATCACTGCATTGGAGCCTCATTAGCGCGCCTGGAGATAAAGATTTTGTTGGAAGAAATGCAGAAAAGACGGATTTTTTTGGAAAGAACTGGAAATATCGTTAGGACCCGTTCGAATTTTGTGAATGGGGTGTTAAGTCTTCCAGCCCGCGTCAAGCAGGGTGGATGAGAAAGTCAGGTTGTTTGCATCGGGCAAACAACGCAAGCTGCAAGTGAAGGACTCTAGGAGGAGCCCATGGCACCACATGATTCAGGTCATGCATCACAAAAGGAAGGCTTGCGTAAGGGCACCATCGGCGTTCTTGGCATTGTCTTCTTCGTTGTAGCTGCTGCTGCACCACTTGCCGGTATGACCGGCGCTGCGCCAGTTGCAATTGTTCTCGGTAGCGGATCGGGTACCCCAGGTGCATACCTCCTGGTTGGTCTGGTCCTTCTTCTGTTCAGCGTTGGCTATGCAGCGATGACACATCGCGTCACTAACGCTGGCGCATTCTTTGCCTACGTTGGTCGTGGCTTGGGTACAAATGCAGGCGTCGGTTCTGCATTGGTTTCCATGGTTGCTTACCTAACTGTGCAATGGGCTATCTACGGTTTCTTCGGCGCAGTTATGGCTGGACAAATGGCGGCTCAATTCGGTATCGAATTAGCTTGGTACTCATGGGCGTTAATCGCACTTGTAATTGCTACCTTACTTTCACTACTAAGTGTTGACGTCGGCGCGAAAGTGCTCGGCGTACTAATGATCGCTGAGATGTTGTCACTTATCGTCACTTCACTTGCCGTTCTTGTTGATGGCGGACCAGAAGGCTGGAACTTAGCTGCCTCATTCTCACCAGGGAATATTTTTGCTGGTGGCCTGGTTGGTACTGCTGGTATCGCATTCGCTTTCGCATTTGCCTCCTTTATCGGATTCGAAGCAACTGCAATTTATGGTGAAGAATCAAAAGATCCAAAGCGTACCGTTCCTCGGGCAACCTACCTTGCAGTTGGATCTATCACTGCGGTATTCGTTTTGGTTACCTTTGCAATGATTACCGCAATGGGTGCATCCGAAGCAGTTAACAAAACTGTTGAATGGTCATCCGTTGATGGTGTGCCATTGGCAAATCCAGCCAATGTTCTGATCACGGTGGCAAGTACATTTGTTGGTCCTTGGCTTGGAACGCTAATGGGTTGGTTGATTATCTCTAGCTTGTTCGCTGCAACGGTTGCATTCCAGAACTCTGCAAGCCGCTACCTATTTGCAATGGGTCGTGGTGGAGTTCTTCCCAAGTCAATGGCAAAAGTTAACGGTCGCGGCGCACCTCAGAACGCAGCAATTGTTACTTCAGTACTAGCGCTGGTAGTAATCCTTTACTTCCAGGTCAACGGTCTTGATCCAATCCTGAACTTGTTCTACTGGATGAGCGCAACTGCAGTAATTGCAATTGTGTTAGTAGAGATCTTGGTAAGTATTGCGGTCATCGTGTTCTTTGCAAAGAACAAGCTTGAGGAAGGTCTGTTTACCCGTGTTATCGCGCCGGTACTTGCCGTTCTTGGTTTGGGATTTGGTGAGTACTTGCTGATGTCACGCTTTGCGTTACTAGCAGGAACAACTGCACCAGATGTTGACCCAACAGTCACCGCCTGGGCACAAAGCATGACTGGAACGGTTCTAATGGCGATTCCATTCATTGCCCTTGTTATCGGATACCTAATTGGTGTTGCTCGCAAGGAAAGCGATGAGGCCATCAAGGATCTCGTCAGTTAGTTAAGTCAAAAAGAATGGGCTGCCGGAAACGGTGGCCCATTCTTTTTGCTTTCTTAAGCAGATTGCTCGCGCCTAAGGCATTTAGAGCCATTTGCTTAATACCTTAAATATGTGACCGGCGTTGTGCATCCAGTAGGACCAGAAGAACCAGTGGTCTATTGGCGACGACGAGTAGTCCTTGGGCTAGCGGCCTTGGTCACCTTGATTGTGATTGTGCGTAGCTTTACTGGTGGCGAAGACCCTGTGCCAGCTGCAGTATCGGTAACCCCAAGCGCAGAAGCCGTTGCGGCATCGCCAGAACCATCCGCGGTACCCACAGTTGTTGCCGCACCATCACCAGCAGTTCTCCAGCCAACTGCCCAACCAACAGTTCCAGCGGTAGTCGAAGGTGAATGTTCAGATGCTGATACTTCTATTCGAGTTGTAGTTGATCGCGAGACAACTGCAGTTGGCGAAGGCGTTCACATCAACATGATTGTTAAGAATAATTCAGCGACAACTTGTAAGCGCGATGTTGGTAGCGGCGCTAACGAAGTAACGGTGATTTCTGGCCCAGCATTGATTTGGTCAACCGATCATTGCAACCCAAACACCGACATAGATTTAGTTGAACTAGCTCCGGGCCAAGAATGGAACGTAAAAGTTGTTTGGATTGGTAAGCAAACGGCCACGGGATGCAAAGTTACAAACCTGGCTGAGCCTGGTGCGTATTGGGCACATGGCAGAAATGCCAGCCTGAATAGTGCTGGTGTTAAGTTCGTCGTTCAGTAACGAATGATTAAACGTAGCGTTCTAGCAAACTAGCTTCGGCCACGCGGGATAAATTCTCTCGAATTGCTCGGGCACGAGTTTCACCAACGCCCTCAACATCGCGTAGCTCTTCGGCAGATGCCGACAACAGGTGTTGCAGGCTGCCGAAGTGTTGAATCAAGTTTTCAAAAATCTGTTCTGGAAGTCTTGGCACCTTGGCAAGTAATCGGAAGCCACGCGGATGCACTGTGTTATCTAGGGATTCAGTATCACTCGGTAGCCCAATAACTTCGGCAATGTTAGATACATCCAGGAGTGCGGCCGCATCAAGTGCCGCGATTCCTTGCAGAATTCCTTCTGCTTTATTGGCTTTTCGGCCGCCAGTTGGCATGTAGTCACGAATGATAAAACCAAGATCGGCCGCAGTTCCAGAAACTAATTCTTCAAGCTGTAGCGAAAGTAAGCGGCCATCAGTTCCCAGTTCAACTACGTACGCAGAAATTTCGTTTGAAATGCGTCGCACCATTTCATGTCGCTGCACCACTGTGGTGACATCTCGAGTTGTTACCAAGTCTTCAATTTCCATAGTGGAAAGAGATCCAGCTACTTCGTCTAACCGGGCTCGGTATCGCTCTAATGTTGCGAGCGCTTGGTTTGCTTTAGAAAGAATCGTTGCAGAATCTTCCAATACGTATCGACGGCCATCAAGGTAAAGCGCAATGATTCGCATCGACTTACTCACACTGATCACAGGCAAATTAGATTGTCGCGAAACACGATCCGCGGTGCGATGGCGCGTGCCTTGCTCGTTTGTTGGAATCGATGGATCTGGAAGCAATTGAACTGCGGCGGAAACAATTCGCGTTGCGTCGCGATCACAAATTACGGCGCCATCCATTTTTGCTAACTCACGCAACCGAGTTGCCGTGAAATCAATGTTTACGTCAAAGCCACCACTACTAATAGTGTTAATGGTTTTGTCTTGACCCAAAACGATAAGTGCGCCAGTGTTACCGCGCAGAATTCGCTCCAAGCCATCGCGTAATTCAGTGCCAGGGGCAACTTGTGCCAAAACAGATCTCAGTAGTTCAGCAGAGTTAACTTGCTCTTTGGTTGGCACGGTAGTTCTTTCTCACTGGAGTTGAGTTGAGTCTACGACTGATCTGAATAGTTTTGCAGGATTGGTA
>JBIKSW010000054.1:0-5517 GCA_044348415.1 Candidatus Nanopelagicales bacterium | reverse complement strand
GAAGAATCGGTTTATTGTTGCTCGTTCGGTTGGATTGATAGCAGCAGTTGCAGCCGCTGGAGTTTTGTTCTTATCTGGACCAATTACTTTTGGAAATTTCCCAACTGTTGGGCAGCACATAAATCATTAGCACTAAGAGCAATTAACTAACCCAATTAATTGGGGCGCTCGTCCATATCTTCGCCGGTTGCAATATCGCCCACTTCAACTAAAACAATTTCTTCTGGATGATTTGCGATAAAAGATCGTGCGCCTTGGTCACCCGTTGCACTCGTGGCAAGCTCAGGCCAAGTGGCTCGTGCAAACTTAACTGGATGCCCACGCTTTCCGTCATAGCAAGCAACCACAATTTCACCAGGGGAGTTAACTACACGAGTGACTGCCGCACTAGTTAGTCCTGGCAGATCTACCAAACTAACCAAGACCTCATCAATTTCAGATTCTCCATTTAATGTGGCCAGGCCAACTTGTAAGGAAGATCCCATGCCAGATTTCCAGTTCTGGTTTTCTAGGACCGTAGCATTTGGTACTTCGCCTAACCAGGCACCAAGTACAACAAAAACTGGGTCACATCCCGCCTCAGCCAAAACTTGAACCGCACGATCAACTAATCGTTGGCCATTATGAACATAAGGTGCCTTGGGTCCACCAAACCTCTTGCCTTCACCAGCCGCGAGTACTAAGCCAGCAGTGGTCATCTTGGCGCACCTGGATGAATTGTGCCCTCAGTTTGTGCCAAATTCTTGCCAGAGCCACCCCAGCGATCCTGGATGATTTCGGCAACTATAGAAATAGCCGTTTCCTCTGGAGTACGAGCACCTAAGTCCAGGCCGATAGGTGACTTTATGCGCTGCAGATCCGCTTGGCTCACGCCCGCTTCAATGAGTCGGGCAACTCGATCGTCGTGCGTTTTGCGCGAACCCATGGCACCGATGTAAGCAGCCTTAGTTTTCAGAGCTTCGATTACCACTGGAACATCAAACTTTGGATCGTGCGTCAAAATACAAATAACGGTCCGCGAATCAATTTCTTGTTTGGCCAGCCAGCGATGTGGCCAGTCATTAACAACCTCGTCAGCATCAGGAAACCGCTTCTTGGTAGCAAAAACTTCTCGCGCATCACAAACTGTGACATAGAAGCCAAGGAACTTACCGGCTTTGGCAACTGCAGCTGCAAAATCAATTGCGCCAAAAACTAACATGCGTGGTTTAGGCGCAAAGGTGGAAACAAATATTTCAAGATCACCTTCGAGGCGTTCGCCGTCCGAGCCGTAATGCAAGAAGCCTGTGGTACCCGATTCCAGCAAACCCAAAACGTCGGCGCCAACGGCAGAATTAAGGCGTGAACTTCCTAAGTCTCCAGCAATTCGATCTGGCCAAACCACTAAATGCTTACCAACGTGAGCAGTGCCATTCACTACAGTTGCAACGGCAACGGGTTGATCTGCTTGAACACTGGCGAACAAGTCGGGAAGTTCTGGCCAAGTTTCCTTAGAAACTTGCTCTACGAATACCTCCAAGATGCCACCGCAAGTCAGTCCAACTGCGAAGGCATCATCATTACTAATTCCATATTTTTCAAACTGCGGAACGCCATTTGCAATAACTTCGCCAGCGAGCTCATAAACCGCACCTTCAACACAGCCACCACTGACTGAACCGGTAGCCTCGCCAGCCACATTCACCAACATTGAAGCTCCTGCGGGACGTGGAGCAGAGCGCCAGGTACGAACGACAGTTGCCATGGCGGTAGTGTCGCCGGCTTGGTAAGCGGCGAATAACTCGTCGAGAACTTCTTTCAAGTAACTGTCCTTATTGTCGGTTGTTCTTAACCCTAAGGCAGATCAAGCCACTGCACTATCTGACCAGATTCTGCGCCACCTGCCGGCAAGACTGCGTAGCCATCAGCCTTAACAAAGCCACGAAGCATAGAGGAATCCAGGTGCTCTAATGGCGTTACTGAGTTTCCAGATTCTGAACACAAAACCAAACGCACCTCGCGCGCTGGTCCCTTTAGGCCGGTAACTAAAACTCGCTCTTGAAGCTGCGGTAGCGCAGTGCCAGTGGAACCTGCAATTAGCGAAGTTGCCAAGCTGAGTAGTCCAATAACTGCAGACTGCGGATTTCCAGGTAAGCCAATTAGGAACTGCCCACCAATGCGCGCCATTAATTGGTGGTAGCCCGGACGAACCAACACTGCATCGATTATGAATTCTCCACCAGCATCGACAATTGCGTTATGTAAATGGTCAACGGGTCCAGCTGCAGTACCACCCGTTGTAATAATCAGATCTGCTTTCGAATTTGTAATTGCTGCAAAGTGATCTGGCAAGGTGTCAGCAATATGGCGAACTTCATTCAGTTCCGCACCAATGTGCGAAATCCAAAGTGGTAGCTGGGGACCGAGTGAATCCCTAACTTTGCCGTCTCGTGAAGGTCCACCTGTTAGAAGTTCATCACCAAAAATTAAAACGTCAACAACAAGTTTCTTGAACACAGTTACTTCGTCATGACCACCAGCAGCTGCCACCCCGATTATCGCTGGCGTTAACTTTGTGCCTTTTGGAATTAATACATCACCAGATTTTGCTTCATAGCCGCTTGGTCGAACATCATGAAAAAAGGGAAGTGCACCTTCGGAATCCAAGATTCCTGCGGCACCAGCGACCGCACTAACGGTTTGTTCAGCAACCGAGCTTTCTTCGTCTTTGAGCGCCGCGGTTGCACCCTCTGGCATAACGGCACCGGTTGCGATGTGTACACATTCTCCAGGGTTTAGTTGAGAAACAAATTCATGTCCGGCGAGAGCATCTCCGACTCGAGTCCAAGGCCCCGGACCACTGACCGCCCAACCATCAATTCGCGATGCGGCGAACGGTGGCATGTCCCCAAGCGCGACAACATCAGCTGCAAGTACAAATCCACCAGCTTGCTCAAGTTTTAGGGAAATTGTGCTCGTCAAATTTCCGGCCTGATGCGCGAGTTTCCTAGCCTCATGCCAAGACACTTCAAACTCTGGATTCGCACTCATGAGACTATTGTTCTAGATTTCCACAATGCGATACGCAGAACCAAGGAAAACCCTATAAATAAGGGCTTGCACTATCGCAAACGACAATTTCAAACAATAATGAAGCCATGGCAAATGTTGCTCAAGCTTTTGTGACCACCGATGTCATTTCGGTGTCAGAACTAGCTGCTGCCGTGCGCTCGAATACCGCGGGCGCCATTGTTACATTTTCTGGGGATGTGCGGGATAACGATCATGGCCGCGATGTTGCTTCATTGGAGTACGAAGCACATCCAACCGCCCAAAACTTATTAGAAAAAGTTGCCAGCGAAATTGCCGCTCGCCATGAAGTATTAAGTGTCGCGGTTGCCCATCGACATGGTCCAATCCCAATTGGTGAATCTGCACTTGTTGCTGCAGTGGCGGCCAAACACCGCAAAGCTGCCTTTGAAGCGTGCGCTGATTTAGTAGATGAAGTGAAAGCACAAATTCCAATTTGGAAACACCAGGTTTTCGCAGATGGAACTGATGAATGGGTGAACTGCGCATGAGTACTTTAATTGACACATTTGGTCGAGTGCACCGAGATATTCGAGTTTCACTAACAGATCGCTGCAACTTGCGTTGCACATATTGCATGCCTCATGATTTTGCGGCATGGATGCCATCTGAAGATTTGTTAACAACTGACGAGCTGATGACAATTCTTGAAGTCGGCATTGATGCTGGAATTGATGAAGTTCGATTGACAGGCGGGGAGCCGTTACTTCGCCCAGACATTGTGGAAATTGTGGCTCGCATCAACAGCCTGCCAAACCCACCAAAACTTTCGCTTACTACTAATGGAATTCGCTTGGCCGCGTTAGCGCAACCACTAAAAGATGCAGGTTTAGAGCGCGTGAATATTTCACTAGACACTTTGAGTGCGGAACGTTTCAAGGCGATGACTTTTAGAGATCGCTTTGATGATGTTCTTAAGGGCATCAAGAGTGCCCGGGATGCAGACTTAACTCCAATCAAAATCAACACAGTATTGATGCCAGGTGTTAATGACGATGAAGCAGTTGGCTTGCTGAAATGGGCGCTTGATGAAGGACTGAAACTTCGCTTCATTGAACAGATGCCACTTGATGCTGGCGGTGTTTGGGATCGATCCACAATGGTTACTGCAGATGATGTATTTCATGCACTTAACCCAGTGTTCTCGTTAACTCCAGTTGAGGCTCGAGGATCAGCGCCGGCCGAAGAATTCCTAGTTAATGGTGGCCCAGAAACCGTTGGAATTATTGCAAGCGTTACTCGACCATTCTGTGGATCGTGTGATCGCTTGCGCCTAACTTCCGATGGGCAGCTTCGCTCCTGCCTGTTTGCTACCAAAGAAATGGACCTACGTTCAGTACTTCGGGAATCCGACGATAGCGATGAAGCCAAGCGCGCCGAAATCGCACTGCGTTTTGGTAAAACAGTATTGAGCAAACTTCCAGGGCATGGAATTAACGACCCAAGCTTCATCCAGCCAGCAAGGCCAATGTCAGCCATCGGCGGTTAATTGTGGCGGTAACAGTTAGGTTCTATGCCGCTGCCCGAAAAGCAGCAGGTGTTAATGAATTGAAACTAGATGCAGCCACTGCAATGCAAATCTTGGATAAAGCAGTTGAAGCTCATCCCAATTTGGCTCAGGTTTTGCCGCAATGTAGTTTTCTGCTTAATGAAGTTGCGCTACATGATCTCAGTACGCAGGTTCTAGATGACGCAACACTCGATGTGTTGCCACCATTCGCTGGAGGCTAATGTGCCAGGAATTCAAAATGTTGATTTCCTAATCGCGCTTTGCCTAATGCTTGGTGCGATTCTTTATACATCTGTTGGCCACGCTGGTTCGTCTGTCTACATTGCGATTATGTCTCTGTTTGGCGTTCCAGCCCAGGTTATAAAACCGACCGCTCTTGTGTTAAACATCATCGTTTCGTCCTACACCAGTTTTCGATACATATCAGCAAAGCTTTTCGACCTAAAGTTGTATATCCCGCTTGCCGTTGGTGCAATTCCGATGGCATTCCTTGGTGGCTCGATTGACTTACCAAGCAATGTTTACAAACCTATTGTTGGGTCAATTCTGTTTTTTGCGGGAATCATGTTTTTGTTCCAGTTAAATCCTCAGGAGAACCGAGAGCCAAAGCACCCACACGTGGCAATTTCGGTGCTTACTGGTGCGGTAATCGGTTTGCTTTCTGGATTAACAGGTACTGGTGGCGGAATTTTTCTTTCGCCCCTGATCATATTTTTTGCGTGGACATCAGTTAAAGGTGCTTCAGGTACCGCCGCATTGTTTATTCTGACAAACTCGGTTTTTGGTTTACTCGGACACATCTCGTCGGTATCTGAATTGCCTGATGCGTTATGGCTATTTGCAATCGCGGTAATTGTGGGCGCACTAATTGGCACCAGGTTAGGCATTAAGCAATTCTCGAACGAAATGGTTAAGCGGGCACTTGGGGCTGTGCTAAT
>JBIKSW010000053.1:0-5633 GCA_044348415.1 Candidatus Nanopelagicales bacterium | reverse complement strand
CGCGGCGGCGTTATTGCCTATGCAACAGATTTAAAGTCAAGTCTCCTTGGAGTTTCTGAAACTTTGCTGGCTGAAGGTGGAGCGGTGCAGGCACAAGTGGCGCTCGAGATGGCAACTGGCGCTGCGAGCAAACTTGATGCGGACTTTGGGTTAGCAGTTACCGGTGTTGCTGGACCGGCATCACAGGATGGCCATCTTCCTG
Source organism: Candidatus Nanopelagicales bacterium (assembly GCA_044348415.1). Classification (GTDB taxonomy): domain Bacteria; phylum Actinomycetota; class Actinomycetes; order S36-B12; family UBA5976; genus UBA5976. The sequence goes on along the minus strand of JBIKSW010000053.1, from coordinate 5,431 downwards.
GCACGGTGTTTGTGGCATGTGTGATGCGTGACGAGCAGGGAACTGTAATTGACTCTGCAGTCGACGAACTACACCTTTTCCCTGAAGTCGATGATCCAAGAGAAGCCAGAGCTCAGGTGCGCGAAGAAACTATCGCGGCAGCCTTAGAGCTTTTGCTAACTATGCTTTAGATACTGTCGGTTTTGCCGCTTTAATATCCACGGCTTTTAGGTTTATCCACTCGTATATTGGGCACTATTAACAACAAGAAATTAACAACAAGACGCAATCGATAGATTGTTGATATGATCAAGGAATGGAAAGTGATATGACCCAGCAACCGGTTCTAAATGCCTCATCTAGATCAATCACGCCGCAAGCCCAGATTTCCTTGACTCACACCGTCAAGATCGCTGCTCCAACTGCTTCACCTGCGTTCGGCAAGAAGATGGTACTTATGCGCCAGGTAATTGGTGAAGAACTACGCCGCCGTCGCAATGAACAAGGACGCACTTTGCGAGACGTTTCTCGTGATGCCCAAGTTTCACTTGGTTATCTATCTGAACTTGAGCGCGGCCAAAAAGAAGCTTCATCTGAATTATTGGCAGCTGTCTGCAGTGCCCTAGATACGCCACTTTCCAGCCTGCTTGCAGGCGTGAGCACTGAGGTTGCCCGACGGGAAGCCATGATGGCTGATCGTTTTTCTATCGCCTAACCAACTCAGACTCAATAACGACATTTGGGTAGTTATGTCAGGTAAGTTCAAAGTGTGTCTACAACCAACTCTTCCCAAATTCAACGGCACATTAATGGGTATCTAGATCACCTACTGGTAGAGCGGGGTCTGGCTAAAAATTCGATGTCTGCATATCGCAGAGACTTAGCCAGATATCAGGAGTATTTGCTCGATAAAGGGATTGCTGATTTTTCTTCCGTTTCTGCCAACGAGATTTCCGATTTTCTAATTGGCTTGAGACTTGGCGGCAAGGATCATCCTGCGCTTGCACCCTCATCTGCAGCTCGCACTTTGATAGCAGTTCGCGGGCTACACGCCTTTTTGGCTAAAGAGGGGATAACCGCATCAGATACGGCTCGTGCAGTGAAGCCACCGGGTATCTCTAAACGTCTACCTAAGGCTTTGACTTTTGCTGAAATTGAGAAATTACTGGCTGCAGTAGGTGCTGACAGTGAAGGTGATCTTACGGTTCTTATGATGCGCGATCAGGCACTTTTGGAACTTCTTTATGGCACCGGGGCTCGCATTTCCGAGCTAACTGACTTGAATTTAGATGATGTTTCGACGCTGTCGAAGGATCTGCCGATTTTGCGACTTAAAGGTAAAGGAAATAAGGAGCGACTGGTTCCTGTTGGGTCGCACGCTTTGAGTGCTCTGGATCGATATCTAGTTCGCAGCCGACCTGTGCTTTCGAGTAAATCGAAATCAAGTTCGGCACTTTTTTTGAATGCCCGAGGAACTAAATTGTCCCGGCAAAGTGCCTGGACCATCTTGCAGGCTGCTGCCCAACGTGCTGACTTGGCTGGCAAGGTTTCGCCACACACCATGAGGCACTCATTTGCCACACATCTACTGGAAAATGGGGCAGATGTCCGTGTGGTTCAGGAACTTTTGGGACACGCCTCAGTTACTACAACACAGATTTACACCCTGGTGACGGTTGATCAATTACGTGAGGTTTATGCCACGGCACACCCGCGGGCTAAAGTGCGTTGATTTGGGTCAACGATGATGCGACTTTAGTAGGCGAAATACGGTTGCGACACTAGCCGAAAAGGGCAGTTGCATCCCAGTGTTTATTGGGAAAAGGCCTTAATCTAAAGTAGTCGTAACTTCCTCAGCGACGATTAATTCTGGATTGACGGAATATCTCTGTTGGTCTCGTTTGTGCTGGGAAGGATAGTTATGACAGTTCCAATTCCTCAGGATCAAAACTTGAGCGATCCATTGTCTTCAGCAATGACAGCGTCGGCCCCAATCCCAACTCCGTTAGAAGCGCAAGCCGCTTCCGCGCAGCCGTCAGCACCAGCGTTGCCAATTGATCACGAAGCTTCAGTCACGCCAATTGTGAATGCGGGAGAAGCAAAAGTTCCTGACGTAGTCCTCGGCCTAACCGGTCGTCCGCTTCCAACATTTAGTGCACCTAAGCCGTTGTCGAGTCATGGTCCGGCTTACATAATCGCGATGACAAATCAAAAAGGTGGTGTTGGTAAAACCACCACCACAATCAACCTTGGTGCCGCACTGGCCGAAGCTGGCAGAAAAGTTTTGATGGTTGATATGGATCCACAAGGATCCTTGTCAATCGGTCTTGGGGTAAATCCAGATGACTTGGGCGGCAAGCGAACCGTCTATGACATGTTGATGGATTCAAGTTCAGTCCCAGCTTCCGACGTTGTCATGAAAACTTCGGTAAACGGACTTGATCTACTTCCAGCAAACATCCAATTGAGCGCAGCAGAATTACGCCTTGCAGGTGAAGTTGCTCGTGAATACGCACTTGATAGGGCATTCGAGTCAGTTCGTCCGCTTTACGATTACATCTTGATCGACTGCCAGCCATCCCTGGGTCTGTTAACAGTCAATGCTTTAACCGCCGCTGATGGTGTTGTAATTCCTATGGAGTGTGAATTCTTTGCATTGCGCGGCGTTGAAATGCTTCGCGAAACGATTTCTAAGGTTCAAGAACGATTGAATAATCGTTTAACTATTGATGGCGTGCTGCCAACTATGGTTGATGCTCGGACTTTGCACACAAGAGAAACTATCCAAGCAGTGCTTGATGCATTTGGAGATTCAGTTTTCCATACGACCATCAGTCGCACAGTTAAGTTCCCAGAGACAACTAAGGCTGGCGTTTCGATTATCGAACAAGCGCCAAATTCATCTGGTGCCCAGAACTACCGCAATTTGGCTTGGGAACTTGTAGCTCGTCTTGAAAACCAAGGCTCGGTTGCTAAGTAATGTTTGCGGCGCCTGCCGAGCCTGAACTAAAGACCGCTGCGCCGGAAGAAATCTCAGACTCATTTGTAGTTTCCCTCGAGGAATTCTCGGGTCCGTTTGACGTACTGCTTTCGTTAATTGCAAAGCACCGTCTTGACGTAACCGCACTCTCACTACATCAAGTTACGGATGATTTCGTTGCCTACATCAAGGCCCGCGGCGATGAGTGGACCCTTGATGAAGCAACCGAGTTCTTAGTAATCGCAGCAACCCTGCTTGACTTAAAAGCCGCACGGTTGATTCCAGGTGGCGAAGTAGAAGACGAAGAAGATATTGCAGTCTTAGAAGCTCGCGACTTACTGCTGGCGCGTCTTTTGCAATATCGAGCCTTCAAAGAAATGTCCGCTGACTTCAAGCATCGACTGGCAACTGCAGGTCGACAGCATCCTCGCGCGGCAGGACTCGACGATAAGTTCGCCAAGCTCTTGCCTGAAGTTGAAATTGGAATGGGACCTGATGATTTCGCAAATCTAGCTGCCCGGGCACTTGAACCGAAGTTACCTGATGTCATTTCGGTTGCTCACATTCACGCAGCCCGTGTTTCAGTTCGGGAACAAGCAGCAATCATTGTGGAAAGACTTCGCCGAGTTGGGCAAGCTTCGTTTAGGACTTTGACTCGGGATTGCGACACAACACTGTTAGTAGTTGCGAGGTTCCTGGCATTGCTAGAGATTTATCGTGATGGACTTGTAACGTTCGATCAACCAACACCACTTGGCGAACTTTATGTGCGGTGGATTGGTGACGATGAAGTAAACATCGACGCCATGCGGGAGATCGATGAATTTGATTCAACGCAAGTACAAGACTTTAGAACCCAACTGGGTGATGTAGACGTTAGTGAACCACTAATTGACGAGACAGGTGAACAACCAAATGAGTGACGAAACAGTTGAATTGATCGATGGTGAATCCGCAACGGACGTTGAAGTAGACGACGGTATTTCATTAGGTGCACCATCGCTAAGGGCGGCGCTCGAAGCATTGCTTATGGTCACTGAAGAACCGATGACCACCGCAACTCTTGCAACCTTGACGCGCACACCCGAAGATGTCGTGGTTACAACTTTGCACGACTTGGCGCAAGAATACGCAGTGCAAGAGCGTGGTTTTGATTTGCGCGAACTTGGTGGCGGCTGGAGATTCTGGACTCGGGATAACTGCGCACAAGTAGTCGAAAGATTTGTACTTGATGGACAACATGGAAGGCTCTCACAAGCTGGTCTTGAAACTCTGGCAGTAGTGGCTTATCGCCAGCCAGTAACGCGAGCAAGAATTTCTGCAATCAGAGGCGTGAACGTCGATGGCGTAGTCCGCACTCTGGTTACTCGTGGCTTAATAGAAGAAGTGGGTCACGACCATGAAACCGGTGCACACCTTTATCGAACTACCACCTATTTCTTAGAGCGCCTCGGCTTAAAGTCACTAGATGAATTGCCACCGATTGCCGCACACTTACCTATGCCTGACAATGTCGAAGAAGTTTTAGATTTAGCGAACAACTAGCCAGCTATGGAAGAGAACGAAGTTCGCTTACAAAAGGTACTGGCTAGTGCTGGGCTAGGCTCGCGGCGAAAATGCGAGGAGTTCATCACGGCTGGTCGCGTGACTGTTAACGGCGAAGTTGTTGATGAGTTGGGCTCAAGAGTTGATCCAGATGTTGACATCATTCATGTTGACGGCGTTCGAATTGCTCAAACCAGCGGACACATTGTTGTGGCGCTCAACAAGCCACGTGGTGTGGTGACAACAATGTCAGATGATCAAGGCCGGGAATGTGTCGGTGATCTAGTTGCCGAGTACGAACAGCGCTTATTTCACGTAGGCAGACTTGATGCGGACACTGAAGGCCTGCTTTTGCTAACCAACGATGGGGAATTGAGCCAAAGACTAGGCCATCCATCTCACGGCATCGTGAAAACCTACTTAGCGCGGGTTGCTGGGCGAGTTTCAAAAGAAGACATTGCGAAAATCATTGCTGGGTTTCCAATCGAAGGTACGCCAGTTGCTGTAACGGATTGCAAAATCTACGAAAGCGGCAAGAACCAGACCGTGGTGCAGATTTCCATTCATGAGGGACGCAATCGGATTTTACGCAAACTTTTTGATGAACTTGGATACCCGATTCAAGACCTGGTGCGAACCAAGATTGGCCCGATATCACTTGGAAGCTTGAAATCAGGACACTTGCGTGTGCTGGAAAACCGAGAATTAGGAAAACTCTATAGTTCTGTTGGGCTCTAGAATATAACTATGAATGTCAGAGCCATTAGGGGAGCAACCTGCCTGCAGCACGACGATGCTGCAGAAATGGCTGACGCGGTAACTGAGTTGCTTTCGGAATTAATGTCCCGTAATGCCATTTCAACTGATGACTTAATTAGCGTTCTCTTTACCTCATCACCTGATTTGCGCAGTGCGTTTCCGGCAGCT
>JBIKSW010000052.1:0-5743 GCA_044348415.1 Candidatus Nanopelagicales bacterium | reverse complement strand
GTAGCACATGGTTTGAGGTTGCATTTGGTCGATGTAGATGAACGACCGTAGCTCTGCCATTTGTATCTCTTCTCTGATTAGTTCTTGATCAATGCGTGAAGTTCTTCGACGATCAACTTGCGAATTTCGTCTCGTAATTCAGCAACATCTTGGGTTATCGGCTCGCGATGGTGATAGGAATTTCCAGTTCCATAATTTTCTTCATTGGATGCAACTGGATATGAAGGAACCGGACCGCTTGGACTCATCCATGGATTCAGGCCTGCAAAAGATGGCATCACTTCGCGCGCATCAGCGTTGTAGGCAAGGCGCGTGTAGTTGATCAAATGCTTTGGCTGCAAGTTCTCGCCAACCGAAGAGCGACCGGCAAAACCAGTTCCAATAGTCATGGTCGGAGCTAAGTTAGTTTGAATTCCAGAAGCACCAAGACTGTTGCCTACATTTACCGAAACTCGCAGTACTGGAACCGCTGCACTAAACATCATGATCAATTCAGGATTTGCACTATGAACTGCAGCCGAATGTCCAGCGCCTGTAATGCGTAAAACTGCGCGGGCAATATCTATTCCACGAGTAGCAGTTGGTACTCGCACGAAACCAAGTACTGGGCACAATTTTTCATGAGCTAAAGGTTCTTCCGGCACCACAAGATCGAATGGTGCGACTAAAACTCTAGTTTTGGCTGGAACTTTAATGCCCGCTTTTTCAGCAATCCAAACGGCGTCCTTGCCAACCATCTTGGTATTAAAGTGACCTTCTGGAAAAACCGCATTGCGCACAGCATCGCGCTCATCGTCTTTCAATACATATGCACCTTCGCGAGCAAATGATGCGAGCAATTTGTCGGCAATCGCTTCTTCTGCAATAACAACACTTTCATTGGTGCAAAGAATTGAGTTATCGAATGCCTTGCTCTCAATAATTCGAGCAGCGGTCTTAGCAAGATCTGCTGTGGCATCGACTAAAACTGGAACATTTCCAGGTCCAACACCAATTGCCGGATTTCCACTTCGGTATGCCGATCGCACAACTGGTGTTCCACCGGTTGCAACAATCACGTCAGTTCTTTCGTCAGTCATCAATGCGTTGATAAGTGGAATTGAAGGGTCTTCAACAATTTGGATGATGCCATCCGGTGCACCAGCAGCAACTGCAGCTTCTGCCATAGCTTTAGCGGCAGCGACACAAACTTTCTTTGCCATTGGGTGCGGGCTAATGATGATTGAGTTTCGCGTCATCAAGGCCAAAATGATTTTGAAGGAAACCGTAGCGACTGGATTAGTTGACGGAGTCAGTGCCAGAATCACGCCCGCAGGACGAGGGATCGCAACAATTTTGTTAACTTCATCAATCTCTGGCGAAACAAAATCTTGGCCGCGGTAAGTTTCGACGATTCCAGTTGAACAAGCAATATTCTTAAGAACTTTATGTTCAACAACGCCAAAGCCAGTTTCAGATACGGCATCTCGAGCAAACTCTTGCGCTCTGGTGGCCAAAGCTGATGCAGCTGCGTCAACTATGCGATTCACTGTCGCGATGTCGTATTTGGCGTAGGCCCGGGCAGCCCAATCCGCACGTTCCACCATTGCGCGACCGCGTGGAACGCCAGCTGGTTCAACCATTAACGGCTCAAAAGTCATTTCACTCATGCTGACCTGCGCTCATTGCGAATTTCGGCATACGCTTTTCCGATTGCCAATTCAGTTCTATCTAGCATTTCTTCGGCAACTTCAGGTTTTAACAAAATACCTGGCTTGTACTGAAGTACTCGAGGATCAAGGGTTGAGAAGATTGCCCAAACACCATTTTCGTAAAGGTGACGCATTACGTACTTAGCACCTTGTGGATGTGCAAACTCCAGTCCCAGGATTACTCCGTTTTGACGAATGCCTACAAACCAATCCGGGTAAGTAGCTTGCACTGCAGCTAAACGCTGACCGACATAATCGGCAATGTAGTGAACCATGGAACGAGTTTCTTCTCTGGAACAAATCTCAAGGGTCTTTAGTGCTGCGATACAACCAAGTTCGGCACCGCCAAAAGTTGAAATATGACCGAAGCCATCTTCGTTAAGCCAGCCAGCTGCTTTCTCGGTGGCAAGCACTGCAGCAATTGGATAAAGGCCGCCTGAAATTCCCTTGCCAGTAACAAGGATGTCTGGAGTAATTCCATGCTTAGTAATACCCCAAAGTTCACCAGTGCGCATTAATCCGGTTTGTACTTCATCTGCAATGTAAAGAGCGTCATACTTTTCGCAAAGTTTCTTAACAGCCTCTAGGTAACCAGGATTAGGAAGTGGGAAACCATATGTTGCTGGGATGGTTTCCATGATTACCGCAGCAACATCGCGGTCGCGAAGTGCGTCTTCCATAGCTTCTAGATCATTAAACGGAACGTGTGGAAATTCTTCTGGCCGATCCGAAAGAAATAGTTTTGAGAAACGATCATCGCCAGTTCCAACAGCTAACCCAGTGTGACCGTGGTAGGCCTTAATGATGGAAACAATTTTGCGCTTTTGCGTGGCATGACGCGCAGTCTTTAGTGCGATGTCAATTGCTTCGCCACCACCAGAACCATAAATTACTTTGGATAGTCCAGCTGGAGCGGTTTTTATCAAGGCTTCGGCTAATGCAGTTCGAGCTAAAGATGGGAAGTGGTGATTTCCAATATCAAAATGTTGCATCGCCATAGTTACGGCTTGAACAACTTCCGGATTTCGGTGGCCTAAGTTGTATGTACCACCATTTAGGTGCGCATCGATTAAGCGCTTACCTGACATGTCGTAAATGAAATACTCTTCGCGACGGTCAATTACTAGCGGGACACCCGAGTCAATCCAGAATTGAGTTTTACCTGGATTCCAAAATTCTTTTGACTTCTCCAGCATCTGCTCTTTGGAGTCGTATGTGAATAAGCCGTAGTCGAATTCAGGTGCAGCTGTGTCTTCTTGTGTCATCCTGAACCCTTTCTCAATTTCGATGCCTTGGTAAACCAATGATTACATAAAATTAGACCAAATGACCATACCTTTTAGCAACTTTTGGTTGAACTTTGGTTTAACAGATAAATCCGCTTAAATACGGGGATTTACTGGCAAGTATGTCCGATTTGGGCATTTAAATCGAGATTTCTAGACCAAAACAAGAGTTTTGTTAACCAAAAAAGTTCGAGAAACTATCCAAATCTCGTTGTACTTGGGTTCGTTATCTGGCAAGGTCGTTCCAATCGTGTGACTCAGGTCACCCGCAACTGAGCAATATCAAGTGAGCAATGTTGGGAACTTCCCGGCGTTACAACGAAAGGGTCGAATACATGTCGACAAATAACGAAAGCCAAAAAGGCCTTCGCAAGGGTGCCATTGGCTTAACCGCTGTTCTGTTCATGGCCGTAGCTAACGCTGCACCAATCACTGCGATGAGCTTTAACGTTCCAATCGGCGCGGGTTACGGTAACGGACTCGGCGTACCGGCTGGATTCTTATTCGCAACGATAGTTCTATCCATCTTCGCAATTGGATTCGCAGCAATGTCAAAGCACATCACAACTGCTGGCGCATTCTACGGATTTATCTCACACGGCCTAGGACAAGTTTGGGGTATGGCAGCTGGCTTGCTAGCAACCATTGCTTACATTCTCTTTGAAGGCACACTCATCGGTGGCTTTTCATACTTCGCGGCCAACACTCTAAGTGAAATGGCCGGTATCGAAGTCAACTGGTTGATTATTGCAATCGGCGGAATGATCCTGATTTGGGTACTGACTTACTTTGACATCACGGTTGCTGCAGCCGTACTCGGCGTAACTCTCGTTGCTGAAGTATTGCTACTTCTAGCATTTGGTATCAGTGTTCTAACTAAGGGTGGGCCAGACGGCTTCATGTTTAGTGAAACTGTTTCACTTGCTAATGCATTCACTGGTTTAGAAGCGAATGCTTACGGCACAACAGTTGCTGCTGGTACTGCTGCGCTTGGTATCTTCTTCGCATTTTGGTCTTGGATTGGATTTGAAACCACTGCTGCCTACGGCGAAGAGTCCAAAGATCCAAAACGTGTAGTTCCTCGTGCAACCATGATCGCTGTTATCGGACTTGGTTTGTTCTACACCTTCGTTTCCTGGATGGTAGTTGTTGCTAACGGTCGAAAGGCAACCGTTGAAGTATCTACATACTCAACTGGAAACCCAATCGACTTGTGGTTGATTCCAGTTACCGACAACTTAGGATCATTGACGACCAGCTTCTATCGCGTGCTGCTGGTAATCGGATCATTCGCATGTGCATTGGCGTTCCATAACGCTGCGTCTCGATATGTATTTGCGCTTGGTCGCGAACTTCCATTCGCTGGAGTTCGTAACCGACTATCGAGCACTCATCCAAAGCATCAGTCACCTGCTGTGGCATCAACTGTTGTTACTGCAATCAACATCGTGATGGTTCTGCTGTTCACAACCTTCTCAACTGCCTGGACATCAGATCCAACCGAAGCAGGAGCAACATCAGATCCAAGTTTGATTCCATACGGCGTTATTTACACCGTGCCTTCACTGGTAGGAACTGCGTTTATCTTGGTAGTTCAGGTCATCTGCTCATTTGCAGTTATCGGATACTTCTGGGGCAAGAAGAAGCACAAGGGCAATGTTCTAACGACCTTGGTAGCTCCACTTGTTGGTGCGGCAGGCATGATCTATGCCTTGTCACTTCTATTCGGCGCTGTTGGTTCAGGCTTTGCCGCCGGTTACCAGTCAAACTCATTGATGGTTAAGTACCTGCCGTACGAAATTGCAGGAACTTTGATCTTTGGTTTGCTGTATGCCCTATGGGTCAAGTCCAAGCATCCAGACATCTACGAAGAAATTGGTCGTACGACTATGGAAGAAGCGCACGAGCGCTCATAACGTAGCCACAAAAGAAACAGGGTGTCAGCATTGCTGGCACCCTGTTTCTTTTTAAAGACTTCTTAAACCACAAGCAATTGCCCTACTAAATCAGCCAGAATAAGCACATGACATTAGAGATTTGTAACTGGGCGCCAGATGAAGATGCCGACCCGGCCACTCACGCGTTTACCTTTGGCGGACGGGAAGGCGTAGTCAGCGTAAAGCCTGGAACCATTATCGATTCTTGGTCATTTGATTGCTTTGGTGGCCGAGTTAAGTCAGCTAGCGACATGTCCACCCAAGTTTGTGATCCAAGGTTTCTAAATCCACAAACTGGACCGTTTTATGTGGAAGGCGCCGAACCAGGTGACACCTTGGCGGTTCACTTCATTTCAATTGAGCCACGTGAGGCTTGGGGTGTCAGTACTACAGTGCCATTCTTTGGCGCACTTACTTCAACACCAACAACTGCCACTTTGCAGCCAGCTCTTTTGGAGCGTACATGGATTTATGAACTTGACCTCAAGGAACGTTTAGTCAGGTACGCCGCTGCAGATACTAAGTTCACAGCAGCACTTCCACTCGACCCAATGCACGGCACCGTCGGAGTCGCGCCGGCACTTGGCGAAGTTCGCTCTTCATTAACTCCAGGTGACTGGGGTGGAAATATGGACACTCCTGAAATGCGAGCTGGTGTTACTTGCTATCTCGGCGTAAATGTTGAAGGTGCGTTGTTTTCATTTGGAGATGGTCACGCTCGCCAAGGTGAAGGTGAGACTTGCGGCGTTGCAGTTGAAACGGCAATGGATACCGTTTTGATTTTGGATTTAATCAAGGGCGCACCAACACCATGGCCACGAATTGAATC
>JBIKSW010000217.1:0-5765 GCA_044348415.1 Candidatus Nanopelagicales bacterium | reverse complement strand
TCAGGCTGTGGGTGCGTAAGAGCGGAGAGAAATCCCAGTGCTCCTGCATTGGCGACTGCTGCGATTAATTCTGCGCGGCCCACCGCGTTCATCCCACCACAAACAATCGGGTGTTCAATGCCAAAGGTCTCTGTAAATCGAGTCTTGAAAGCCATTGATCTCCTCAAAATCTGTGTTGATCTTAACTTTACGCTAGATAGGTACTAATTACTTATGGGTATACGAATTTAGGTTGGCATGAGATTTATGAAAATCAATTTCTGTGAATTGATTATGAAATTTAAGACCTCAGCGCGCTCGAAGGGATTCGAACCCCTAACCTTTTGATCCGTAGTCAAATGCTCTATCCGTTGAGCTACGAGCGCGTGCGCACCTAAATGCGCTCCGCCAGTCTAGCCCAATTAGAGGGTCTGCCAAAAATCACAGATTACAGGGAGATTAGATGTCTTCGATTGAGTCGTGAATTGGGATTACCTGGTCAAGACCTGTAATGCCAAACACCTTTAGTACGCGCTCATTTGTGATTACTAGGTCTAGGTCTTTATCCGCTTCGCGGCAACGCTTTAGGCCTCGAACAATTACGCCCAAACCAGATGAATCCATAAATGACACATCAGTTAAATCGATTGCAACAGAGGAGGTTCCCGACTCGATAGCGGCGATAATCGCGGTATCCAATTCAGGTGAAGTTGCTAAATCTACTTCGCCAGAAACCGTAATTACATAACGGTCTGAGCCTGGGGTCGTTGCGATTTGCATGATCATCCTTTTCGGGTTGTATTACTAATCTACGCTACTGCCATAGATGGCTATGTCGAAGATCAGTCAAAAGGTGAGAGCCCTCTCGGGGGGAGAGGGCTCTCTAATCGATACGGGGGGTGTATCGATGTGACTACTTGAAAGCAGTCATTACAAGCGTGACTAATTTCTTGGCAAAATTCAAGTTACTTTTTGGTGTCGGCCATTTCGGCCAATTCCTTAGCCATTTCCGCGCCTCGTCGGATTGCTTCGCCCTGCCAAGTTACCCAGGCACTGACTCCTTCACGAGTGCCAGAAATGTATCCGGTCAAGGCTTTTACATACGCAGGTCTGCCTAATAAGAATGCGCCGTACTCACTCATAACCAATCCATCGTTGTCTACATCACGAGCGGCCAGAATCAAACGGGTGCTTGCGCGTGCGACCAAGTAGGAACCTTGAGTAAACGGTCGCAAAGTGGCAAGTTCGGCATGCGCAATCGCTGCTACCAAAATTGATGGCGCTTTAGATTCAATAACTAAATCAACTAGCTGACTCATTCGTTCTTGTAAAACTTCATGTGGTGGCACACTTCCTAACCGAAGCGGGTCATTGACATCATTTGTTGTGCGAGGCCTGCCTCGATCATCATCGGTAGAAACAAACGTGTGAAGTCTTGCCAAAACTTTAAGTGGTTCAGTTCTAAACGCTAAGCGTTGTAAGTCTGCTTCAGCAGTTACCAAGAGTCCTTGGTCTGAAAGTGAACCCATCGGCGATACTTCAGGTTCCATAGTTGGATCCTTTGGCATTTGCGCGCCATCGAGAGCTGCAGTTGCAAACCCGGCAATTCTTCGAGTGTAAGGAATCAGCGAATCCTTGTGGCGACGAACTGTTCTATTCCACATCAATTCGTCAATTGCTTTTAATGTAGTTTCACATTCACTTGCAACACCAGGAATCGTAAGAAGGTTACTTAGTGGGTCAACCTTAGATTGCGAAGACACTTTTATTACTTGGAGCCCGGACGCAAATTAGAAATTGTGTTGACGGTATCCGTAACTGACTTTGCGGTCTTGGTACCGAATGTGATCTTTGAAGCTTGACGCTTTGCGAGTAACCCGAGAAAAACTGCACCGAGAAGTAGCCCGCCAACAACAAATAGGAAGCTCACCCAAAGTTCAAATCCGAGGGTGTTTATGTAATAAGCCGCTGCTATGAAGACAAAAACGATTGCTAGGTTCAACATTGCAATTGCGGTGATAAAAAGGCCAGAAGATTTCGCTATGCGACCCACAGACTCTTTTGCTTCTGCTTGAGCCAATTCGATGTGGCTATTAACTAGCGACGTTAAATCATCTTTAATTGAATTGATCATCGATACAAAGCTCGCATCTTTTTCTGGACTCATTTTTCCTCCGTGACTAACTCTACTTGGGAGATTAGAAATAGCGAAGGAACAAGTACGGGGCAGCTAACGCTATTGAAACGATCGTTACAGGAATGCCGTACTTGGCAAACTGCCAGAATGATATTCTGTATCCCGCCTTGGCTGCCAGACCGACTGCAACAACGTTTGCGCTTGCACCAATGATTGTGGCGTTACCACCAAAGTCGGCGCCAAATGCCAACGCCCACCAAAGCACGTCCCCATGTTCTGCAGGTATCGAAGCACTTAAGTCTGCAACAACTGGAGACATTGCGGTTACGTAAGGAATGTTGTCAACAATTCCTGAAACAATCGCTGATACAAATAGCAGTGCCCCCGTGGCCAACTGAGGTTTGCCCTCAACCATCGTCGCAAGGTAATCAGACAGTAGTTGGATTGCACCCACATTGACTAATGCGCCGACCATAACAAATAATCCGGCAAAGAATACTAAAGTTCCCCACTCAACATCCTGAACGTAATCAGCCGGCTTTAATCCACTGATTGCAATTAGCAGGCCTGCTCCCAAGAGCGCTATCACGGCCGGTTCTGCGTGGATTACCGTGTGTAGCAAGAATCCAACGACAACGAGCGCCAATACCCCTAATGATTTCTTCATAAGAACCAGATCCGTTAAATATGACTTCTCATCTAGCTCGTGAATGCGAGCACGGTCCTCAGGAGTATTTACGAGCTCTTTCCTGAACATCCAAACCAGCATTGGAGTAATTACGATCATCGCCACGATGACTAGCGGTGCCATGTGAATCAAGAAGTCATTAAAGCTTAAACCTGCTCGACTAGCGATAATTATGTTTGGTGGGTCACCTACTAATGTCGCTGCACCACCAATATTCGAAACAAAAACTTCTGCAAGTAGGAATGGGACTGGATTAACATTTAGTTGCTTACAGATAACTAAGGTCATTGGCACTGCCAAAAGAATTGTGGTTACGTTATCAAGAAGTGCGCTAGCAAAAGCTACCAAAATCAGCAGGTAGACCAACGCTTTTTTTGGATCTCCTTTTGCAAGCTTTATTGCCTTAATTGCAACAAATTCAAAGACCCCAGTCTTATGAATAACGCCAACAATGATCATCATGCCAAGCAAGAGGAAAATAACGTCCCAATCAATGCCTGTTTTGTGACTATAGAATGCCTTATCTGAATCTGTAGCACCGATAATTAGCATGGCTGCAGCGCCGCCAAGTGCGATTGCAATTCGACTTATTTTTTCACTTGCGATCAGTACATACGCAAGAACAAAAATAGCAATTGCTAAAGACATCATCATGTATTCATTCTACAGGCGTTAATGATGATCTGGGCCGTGGACAAAATGGTACATGGTGCATCACACATTATATAAGAAGAGTTTTACACGAGTTTATTATTAAGTAGTTAGTCATCATCTGATGATGAATTACTTAAGCCATCACTAATTAGATTCATAATTGTTGGATCTGCCAGCGTTGTTACATCTCCAAGTGTTCTATTCTCAGCAACGTCTCGAAGTAGGCGGCGCATGATTTTGCCAGACCGAGTCTTTGGCAATTCAGCAACGATCAAAATCTGGCGAGGCCTCGCGATGGCGCCAATCTCTTTAGCCACATGTGCGCGTAATGCTTGCGCGACGCCAGGACCGTCTTCGGAACCCGCTCGCAAAATTACAAACGCAACAATTCCTTGACCGGTTGTTTCATCGTTAGCACCAACAACTGCAGCTTCGGCAACCGTTGGATGTGAAACTAATGCAGACTCAACTTCAGTTGTCGAAATACGGTGTCCCGAAACATTCATGACATCGTCGACTCGTCCAAGTAACCAAATCGCTCCGTCGTTATCCCACTTTGCGCCATCACCAGCAAAGTATTGCGACTTAAAGCGTGACCAATAGGTTTCTTTGTAGCGTTCCATGTCGCCCCAAATACCTCGCAACATTGCTGGCCATGGTTCGGTTAGAACTAAATATCCGCCACTGCCATGACCGACGGCAACACCTGCATCATCAAGGATTTCTGCGGAGATTCCTGGAATTGGTCCCATTGCAGAACCTGGCTTAGTTCCGGTTACACCTGGCAGTGGGCTGATCATGATTCCGCCAGTTTCGGTTTGCCACCAAGTGTCAACGATTGGGCAATTGTTTGAACCGATAACTTCGCGGTACCACATCCAAGCTTCTGGATTAATTGGTTCGCCAACGCTTCCAAGTAATCGAAGGCTAGAAAGATCGTGTGCTTGTGGGAATTCGTCCCCCCACTTCATGAAGGTACGAATTGCAGTTGGCGCTGTGTAAAGAATTGTCACACCATACTTAGCAACAATCTCCCACCAGCGACCTTTATGTGGAGTGTCTGGCGTGCCTTCATAAATAACTTGAGTCGCACCATTTGCAAGCGGTCCATACGTTACATATGAATGGCCAGTGATCCAGCCGACGTCGGCAGTGCACCAGTAAACATCAGTTTCCGGTTTTAAATCAAAAATCACTCGATGCGTGTAAGACGCTTGAGTTAAATAGCCACCTGTGGTGTGCAGGATTCCCTTTGGCTTTCCCGTTGTTCCAGAGGTGTAAAGAATGAAAAGCGGATGTTCGGAATCAAAAGCTTGTGGGGTGTGACTAGTTGATTGACGAGAGACTATGTCATCCCACCAAACATCGCGTTCACTATTCCAATTCACTTCTTGATCGGTTCGCTTTACAACCAAAACGTTCTTAACGCTTGGCATGTTTTCGATTGCTTCATCTACTGCGACCTTAAGACCGAAAGCACTTCCCTTTCGGAAACCTCCGTCAGCGGTAATAACCAAACTTGCTGACGCATCTTCAATGCGACTGCGAAGTGACTCTGCAGAAAATCCACCGAACACAACGGAGTGCGGCGCACCAATGCGCGCACAAGCCAGCATAGAAATTACAGCTTCTGGAATCATCGGCATATAGATTGCAACGCGATCCCCAGCTTTAATTCCTAATTCGGTTAAGGCATTTGCAGTTTGACTAACTGAATCGAGCAAGTTCTTGTAAGTAATGGTTTGGGTATCGCCGCGTTCACCTTCGAAATGGATTGCAACTCGCGATCCATTTCCGGCCGCAACATGTCGGTCAACACAGTTAACCGAAATATTTAGTTTTCCGCCTACGAACCATTTAGATACTGGGGCTTCAGACCAATCAAGAACCTGACTCCACTTGGTATCCCATTGCAGATTTTCTGCTTGCTTTTCCCAGAAACCTTCACGATCGGACTTGGCGCTTTCATAGAGATCTGCTTTGCCATTGGCCTGGGCAGCAAATTTTTCAGATGGTGGAAAAACTCGGTCTTCGTGAGACAAGTTCTCTAACGCTTCGCCGCTCATTTTTCCACGCTTTCATGTTGGTTCATCTTTACGCTTTAGATCTAATAAAGATCGTCGTACCAAAACATCTGATGGTCAAGCCATTTGTCGAAATGCAAACCATAACTCAGACACCAGAGCACTCTCCCGTTGCTACGGCTTGCGTAGCAGTACTTGCTGTTTCAACTCCAACCATAAACTCTTTGGCAGTTAGTGCGTAGCCAGTTTCGACATCTGTTGCTGAGGAGGCAAAAACTAATCC
>JBIKSW010000051.1:0-5857 GCA_044348415.1 Candidatus Nanopelagicales bacterium | reverse complement strand
ACCCAGCATTGACCGAATCAGAATTAGAAAGAATGTTTTGGGTAGCAATTCCCAAGGCGGCAGCAAGTGATGCAGCAGTGGTTCCGAGTGTTGGGAAAAGCGCATTTGCTGGAACTAAATCATCCCCATCAACGACATGAGGAAGTGAAGCCGATAGCGCAGCCTGTACGAATCGGTTTAGTCCCAAACTAATAAGTACCAATACTGCTAACAGAGTGTTTGCGGTATTACCTGTAATCACAATTGCGATCGCAATCATCGTGACAATTCTTAACCAATTTGCTCGAATCAAAATAGTGCGTCGCGACCAACGATCAATGAATACTCCAACAAAGGGACCGATCACTGAATATGGCAAAAGCAAAATGCCAAACGCCAGAGCTATCTTGCGAGGGTCAGATTCACGTTGTGGCGAAAACAATATGAATGTTGCCAAAGCAGTTTGAAGTAATCCATCACCGGCTTGACCAAAGATTCGCACGCCAAGTAATTCGCGGGCATTTGCATGACGCAAAACCGAGAAGGATTTGAAACTTGGTCGATTCACTTAAATCACGCTACCCCTAGATTCGACCAATTGCCGTTACTCGCAGGTAAACATCCGAATACAAACACTAAGGGCCCCCAGTTCAACTGGGAGCCCTTAGTTAAGGAGGCCGCTTTCGTGTTTTTCACACCCGAAGCGCAACGGTTATTGCAAGTTACTTACTTTTCGTTACTTACCAGCGATGAAGTCTTCGACTTCTTGACGGCACTTGGTGTCGTCGTACTGAACTGGTGGACTCTTCATGAAGTAGCTTGATGCACTCAGGATTGGACCACCGATGCCCCGATCCTTAGCAATCTTGCAAGCACGAATCGCATCGATGATTACACCAGCAGAGTTCGGTGAATCCCAAACTTCTAGCTTGTATTCAAGGCTTAACGGCACATCGCCGAATGCGCGTCCTTCAAGACGAACGAATGCCCACTTACGATCATCAAGCCAAGCAACATAATCGCTTGGTCCGATGTGCACATTGCGTGGATCAATCTTGTCGCGCAACTGTGAGGTTACTGACTGAGTCTTGGAAATCTTCTTTGACTCCAAGCGATCGCGCTCAAGCATGTTCATGAAGTCCATGTTGCCGCCAACATTTAGTTGGTAAGTGCGGTCAACAGTTACGCCACGATCTTCAAAAAGTTTTGCAAGCACGCGGTGAGTGATTGTGGCACCAACCTGGCTCTTGATGTCATCGCCAACGATTGGAACGCCAGCAGCTGTGAACTTGTCAGCCCATTCTTTGGTACCGGCAATGAATACTGGAAGCGCATTAACGAAACCACAACCAGCGTCAATTGCACACTGAGCGTAAAACTTCGCAGCTTCTTCAGAACCAACTGGTAGGTAGCAAACAAGTACATCTACCTTTGCGTCCTTGAGTGCCTTCACAACATCAACTGGAGTTTCATCTGACTCAACGACCATGTCGCGGTAGTACTTACCTAAACCGTCATAGGTGTGACCACGTAGCACGGTAGTACCGGTTGGTG
Source organism: Candidatus Nanopelagicales bacterium (assembly GCA_044348415.1). GTDB lineage: Bacteria > Actinomycetota > Actinomycetes > S36-B12 > UBA5976 > UBA5976. The sequence goes on along the minus strand of JBIKSW010000051.1, from coordinate 4,324 downwards.
GGACATCAGAGAACTTGATGGTGTTGTTCTCGCTTGCAAAGATTGCAGCCGAAAGATCTTGGCCAACCTTCTTTGCATCAACATCGAATGCAGCAACAAACTTCACGTCTTTAACGTGGTAGTCACCGAACTGCACATGCATAAGTCCTGGGACTGATGCTTTTGGATCTGCGTCTTTGTAATACTCAACGCCCTGTACCAGCGACGATGCACAGTTTCCTACGCCAACGATCGCTACTCTAACTTCACTCACTGTAAGCCTCCTAGTTGTCAGTGAATTTTTCTTGCGGTCTTACTTCTTATTTACTTGCGAGATATCGGCTGCGCTGCTACTTGCAGCACCACCTGCTTGCTCTCGCGAGATAAGTTCATTTAGCCAACGCACTTCACGCTCAAGTGCATCCAAGCCGTGTTGCTGTAGTTCCAGTGTGTAAGAATCCAAACGCTCGCGACCCTTAGACAAATTTGATTGAAGATTTGCTAGTCGCTCTTCGACTCGACTGCGACGACCTTGAAGAATGTGGATTCGAGTATTAACTTCAGTCTGACCAAACAGCGACATCCGAACTGCGAAAGTGTCGTCATCCCAAGCTCCAGGTCCGCTATCCGCCACCAAGGCATTGAAGTGAGCAAGTCCGGCTTCGGTTAAGGCATAAGTAATGCGCGCCCGCTTTGGATATTTTCCAGTTCCAACTTCATCTTGTTCAACAAGAAGTCCACGTTCGACCATTGACTTAAGTGCCGGATAAAGCGCGCCATATGAGATTGTGCTGAAAAGTCCCAGCACGGAGATCAAGCGTTTGCGCAGTTCATAACCGTGCTGTGGAGTCTCCGCGAGCACGCCAAGGATTGCCAGCTCTAGAGCAGCAGATCTTTTGGCCACGGCGCTTCCAAACCTCGAAAATAGGGTGTTTAGATGTATCAAATTGATACATCCACAGGATACAGCCTGCCCAAGGTTGAGCAAATTGGCTATGCCACCACGAGCAACTTCCAATAAACAATGGGGTTTATGGGCTGGAGGAATCGCCATAGGCCAGCCTCAGTTAACAGCCATAAGGTTGTCAGGTGAGTAGGCCAGGTTCGCATCAAAGCATCTCCGGTATTCGGGCTGGCGGGGCTAGCTCGGAACCACCTCGTCCAATTCCATATCCGGCTGAGGATGTTGCAGATCCAGTGCGCCCCCGCCATGTTTTGGATTACGTTCTGGCTCGCCGGGCCGTACTTGAGCAAATCAAACATGATGCGTTGTTGCGAGAACAAGTTTGTGATGCTGATCCATATCTCTTGCGTGCCGCAAAACATCACGGTGAAGAGACTGAACGGGTGTGTCCAATGTGCGCTAAGAGCGAACTAGTTCATGTGACATATATCTTTGGCGACGATCTTGGGTACTTATCTGGCAGAGTCAAAACCACAAGTGAATTAAAGGTTTTGGCTTATGAGTATGGACATTTCCGTGTTTATGTTGTGGAAGTTTGTAAGTTATGTGGCTGGAATCATCTTCACATGTCCTATGTATTAGGTGATGGCGCGCCTCGGACTCCACCGCGCGAGCCTAGAGATGTGTTGAAATAGAGGAATGGCAAACTATCCCCGCAAAGACAAGCGCGGGTTGATGCGTTTTATCCCATCAGTAAAACAAGTTTTAACATTGGCATTCTTGGGATTCGGCCTTGCGGTAATCGCCCTTGCAATTTCAGTCAGACTAATTTCAGTGCCCGAAGCCAGCGAGATCGCAACTGCACAGACTTCAATCCTTTACTACGACGATGGCGTCACCGAGCTTGGACGACTTGGTGAAGCAAATCGAGTATCAGTTGAGTTTGATCAAATCCCAATTCAAGCTCAACAAGCCATGCTGGCCGCAGAAGATCGCGAATTTTATGAACACGGTGGGTTTTCGATTCGAGGAATCTCGCGCGCGGTAGTCACAAACTTAATTGGAGCAACAGGAGCAGGTGGCGGCTCAACGATTACGCAGCAATATGCAAAGAACGCATACTTAACTCAGGAACGAACGATAACTCGAAAGTTACGCGAGCTAGTTCTTTCCATCAAACTTGAGACTGTTGTTAGTAAAGATCAAATCCTGCAGGATTACTTGAACACGATTTACTTCGGTCGCGGTGCTTATGGAATTGAAACTGCGGCTAATCAGTACTTTGGAAAGAGTGTTAGCCAACTCGAAGTTTCCGAATCCGCAGTTTTGGCAGCAATTGTGCAAGCACCCAATGGTCTTTCACCAGAAGAAAATCTCGACCGGCTAACGTCTCGCTGGAATTATGTGCTTGACGGCATGGTGGAAAAGAGTTGGATCTCGCAAGAAGAGAGAAGCTCAATCACTTTTCCTGTCATCAAGCCTTACGAGCAGATAAATGCTTTTGGAGGTCCGCAAGGCCACCTAGTTGAACAAGTTCGTCAAACTATGTACGACAACGGAATCACTGAAGATCAAATCAATTTACTTGGCCTTCGAGTCGTTACTACGTTTAACAAAGTTGCTCAAGACGCAATGATCACTGCCGTGAACGAGCAAGGGCCAACTGAAAACATCGAAGGCTTGCGAATTGGTGTTGCTTCTATTCGACCAGAAACCGGCGAAGTAGTTGCAATGTATGGTGGCGCTGACTACCTAGAGAATCAGTTAAACAATGCAACTCAAATGATTGGTCAAGCTGGATCAACTTTCAAAACTTTTGCGCTAGCAGCTGGATTAGAAAACGATGTCTCACTTGCCACAACTTTTAGTGGCAAGAACAAAACCATGGTTGGCACCTATGAAGTAATCAACTATGGCGACAAGTCGTACGGCGAACGAATCACGATGTTGAAGGCAACGCAAGATTCAATTAACTCGGCTTACGTTGAATTAGCAAACACCGTTGGTTTAGAAACGGTGTTTAATGCAGCAAAGCGTGCGGGTATTCCAGCCGACGCAGTTGGCATGGAACCTAACCTGGCTTTCACACTAGGTACAGCAAGTCCGCACGTTGTTGACATTGCCGCAGCTTATGCAACTTTCGCATCACGTGGTCTGCAGGTAACACCGTCGTACATCAATTCGATCACAACTGGAACTGGCGAGATTCTTTACAAACTGAATCCAAAACCAGTTCAAGCTTTCAGTACTGACATTGCAGACACAGTTAACTACGCATTACAAAAAGTTGTGGAAGTAGGAACTGGCAAAGCTGCCAAGGCATTAGGCAGACCAGTAGCCGGTAAGACTGGAACTACTAATGACAACAAGTCCGCATTGTTTGCTGGCTACACACCTGAGTTATCAACTGCAGTGATGTTTGTGAAAGATGGCCCAGATGGCCAACCTATGACACTTGCTGGCACTGGTGGCATGCGATCGGTGACTGGTGGTTCTTACCCAGCGCGAATTTTTACGCAGTACATGAAGGGTGCCTTGAAAGATTTACCGGTGCAAAAATTTGCTGGATTACCTTCGGGGCAACCAAATGGAGCTAATCCAACAGATAGCCCGTCAGCATCTGCCGTTCCAACAATTGCACCAGTTGATCCAGCTGTACCAGTAGTAACAGTTGCTGTGCCAGATGTTAGACGAGCAAAAGTTGCAGACGCTACTGCGGTATTACAAGGCTTGGGATTGTCTGTGATTTTGGAATTACAGCCTGGAGCAGATGCAACACTGCAGTTATACGTTGTTGATCAATTGCCAGCCAGCACAACTGTGGTTAATTCTGGCAGCACAGTAACGCTAAAGGTAGTTAACGTTTTACCGTAAATCGGTTTAATCAAGTCCTAGAACCCGGTCGAAATTTGATGTTGTGTTTCTAACGTTGCAATTCAATTCATCTCCAATAGCAATGGATATGTCGTTACTCCAAAGCATTGAAACTTGCATATGGGGTGGTTCCACAAAATCTAAGTTCTTACCGTTGTGACTAAATGGTGATCGAACTTTTCCAATTGCCTGCGAAAAACCTTCGGCAATCGCAACACCCTTTTTACGCAGTGAGTTGGCATTGCTTGGCGCAGCCATCGCAACACCATGTGCGGTACCACCGCTAACAATAATCAAACGTTTGTTGTTACCAGCTTCTGTCTGTTGGTATCCAACAGTTTGCTTGTGGGTAATCTCGTGAATCTGCAGCACTGTTCCCGATGCCTGCAAGGAACTTGGCGCCCCTAGCCACAACTTGGTTCCAACTCTTACGTCAATCGCTAAATCAAAGTTGTAACTTTGCATCATCTTTTTCAGCGACTTAACTTGTTCTTCAGATATGTGAGACAGACTCAGATGCTTTGGTAATGAAAACTTCGTAGCTAATTCTTGGTAGAGAACAATCCA
>JBIKSW010000050.1:0-5883 GCA_044348415.1 Candidatus Nanopelagicales bacterium | reverse complement strand
GCAAGTTCGTAGAAAGCTCAAGCAACGAAACTATGTCGTTTGAGAATCCGGCAATCGGCCAGGTTTATGGAACTGCTCCGCTTTCTCGCGCCAACGATGTTGACGCTGCCTTCAAAGCCGCTAGCGATGCTTTCCTAGGTTGGAAGCGAACTGCTCCAGCTGATCGCTCACTTGCACTATTTCGCATTGCAGATGCCATGGAAGCTCGAGCTGATGAAATCGTCGCAGCTGAAATTCAGAACACTGGTAAGCCACTTTGGTGGATGCGTGATGCAGAATTCCCACAGTGCGTTGATCACACCCGCTTCCATGCAACTATGGCTCGCAACTTGCCAGGCTGGTCAACCGGAGAATTCCTAAGTGGTTACGACTCATCCGTTCGTCGCGAACCTGTTGGTGTTTGTGCTCAGGTTGCACCTTGGAACTATCCATTACTGATGGCGGTTTGGAAGTTTGCCCCAGCACTTGCAATGGGTAACACCATCGTGTTGAAGCCTTCTGACACCACACCACATACAGCAAGCATTATGGCTGAAATCTTTGCTGAGCATTTGCCAGCTGGTGTTGCCAACATTATTTATGGCGATCGCGACACAGGTCGTGCCATGGTGGCGCATAAGCGTCCAGACCTAGTTTCGATTACTGGTTCAGTTCGCGCCGGTATGGAAATCGCGGCAAGTGCTGCGCCAGATCTAAAGCGCGTTCACTTAGAACTTGGTGGCAAGGCTCCAGTCATTGTTTATGACGATTGCGATTTCGAAAAGACCGTACAAGGTGTTGCCGAGGCTAACCTTTACAACGCTGGCCAAGACTGTGCTGCAGGTACTCGAGTGATTGTTCAAGAAGGCATTGCTAAGGAATTCACTGCAGCCCTTGCCAAGAAAGTTGCTGAGTTCAAGTTCGGTGCTCCAGAAAATGATGATCACTTCTATGGCGCACTGAATAGTCAAAACCAACTTGATCGCGTTCAAGGATTCATTGATCGCTTGCCAAGTCATGCGGAAATCTTGACTGGTGGAAAGGCACAGCGCCTAAATGGTGGTTACTACTTTGAACCAACACTTATTGCTGGTCTAAAGCAAGATGACGAAATGATTCAAACTGAAGTATTTGCATCAGTACAAACTATTCAAACCTTCAAGGATGAAGCCCAAGCAATTGAAATGGCTAACGACGTTGACTTCGGTTTGGCTGCATCGATCTGGTCTGAAAACCACGGAAAAGTTATCCGCACTTCTCAGGACTTGGACTTCGGTCAGGTTTGGGTTAACTGCCACCTGGTTCAGGCTGCTGAAATGCCAAACGGCGGATTCAAGCACTCTGGTCATGGCAATGACCTATCCACTGAGGCTATTGAGGGATACACCCGCGTTAAGCACATCATGAGCTTGACTGGACGTTAATTCCAAACAGGTAGGCTAGGGGACTTAAGGGTTCCCTAGCCTTTTTGTTTTTCTAGCCTTCCCCGGAGTGACCATGGATTTGAAGAATCGCGATTTCCTAAAGGAAATTGACTTCACGAGTGAAGAGTTTCTTTACCTAATTGATTTAGCAATCGATCTCAAAGCCCAAAAAAAGCAGCGCCGGGAAATTCAGCACATGGTTGGGCGCAACATTGCTCTTATTTTTGAAAAGACTTCGACTCGTACTCGCTGTGCATTTGAAGTAGCTGCATTTGATCAAGGTGCGCACACTACTTATTTAGACGGCTTGTCCTCACAAGTTGGTCATAAAGAATCAATTGCTGACACCGCAAGAGTTTTATCCCGCTATTACGACGCGATTCAATATCGCGGAAAAACTCAAGCCCAAATTGAAGAGCTAGCAGATTTTTCTGGAGTTCCGGTATACAACGGCTTAACTGATGAATGGCATCCAACTCAGATGTTGGCTGACTTTATGACCATGGTTGAACATTCAGGTAAGCGACCAAACGAGATTTCATTTACATATGTAGGCGATGCTCGATCTAACATGGGCAATTCACTTTTGGTAACTTCTGCATTGCTTGGCTCTGACATCAGAATTGCTTCACCTAAGGCGCTTTGGCCAGCCACTGAAGTGCAAGAGCTTGCGCAAGGTTTGTTGGCAAAGAGCGGCGGCTCAATCTTGCTGACTGAAGATATGGATGAGGCACTTCCTGGATCTGACTTCATTCACACCGATGTCTGGGTTTCGATGGGTGAGTCCGAAGAAGTTTGGAAAGAGCGCGTTGAGCTACTTGGTAGTTACCAAGTTAATGATGTCGCATTAGCTAAAACTGGAAATCCAAATTCTAAGTTCATGCATTGCTTGCCAGGTTTTCATAATGAACAAACAACTGTGGGTCGCGCTATCGCCAACAAAACTGGAATGCACGATGGTCTTGAAGTTACCCACGATGTATTCGAATCAGAAGCAAGTGTGGTTTTTGATCAAGCTGAAAACCGCTTGCACACAATCAAAGCGATCATGGTCGCAACCATTGGGGACTAAATGAGCAAGTTATTTTCTGAGTTAACTGTCGGCGGCGTTACTTTCAAGAATCGCGCTTGGGTTAGTCCAATGTGTCAGTACTCCGCAGTCGAAGGCGTAATTCAAGATTGGCATGCAGTTCATTACGGCTCACTGATCACTGGTGGCGCAGGTCTAGTGATGGTTGAAGCCAGCGCTGTTTCAGCTGAAGGTCGCATCTCACCGCGCTGTGCTGGCATTTGGACAGATCAACAAGCCCAGGTCTGGGCAGAAGTGCCACGATTCGCTCAGCGCTTTGGCGTTAAAACTGGAATCCAACTGGCTCATGCTGGCCGCAAGGCTTCAACGAATGTGCCTTGGGATAAACCAGGATCAGTTGCTCCCAGTGCTGGTGGTTGGCAGACCATAGCTCCATCTGCGATTGCCTTTGATGGCTATGCAGCCCCACGCGAGATGACTCTGGATGAGATTGAAGAGCTAAAGGGCCAGTTTGCTGCAGCTGCCGAACGCGCGTTAGGTGCTGGGTTTGATGTGATCGAGATCCATGCTGCACATGGCTATTTACTTCACGAATTTCTTTCACCAATCTCTAATAAGCGAACCGATCAATACGGTGGCTCGTTTGAGAATCGAATTCGCTTGCTGTGTGAAATCGCAAGTTATGTGCGCTTAATGGTTCCGGCTTCACACGGACTATTTGTGAGAATTTCTGCCTCGGATTGGATTGATGGTGGCTGGAGTATTGAAGATTCGGTTGCACTTTCGCGAGAGCTCAAAGCCCGTGGTGTTGATTTGATCGACTGTTCATCTGCCGGGATATCACCAGAACAACAAATTGAAGTTGGTCCTGGATATCAAGTTAAGTTTGCGCGACAAATTCAGCAAGAAGCTGGAATTCTGACAAATGCGGTTGGCATGATTACCACTGGTGAACAAGCTGAAGAAATCTTGTCAGACGGCGCAGTATCTGCAGTAATGATTGCGCGAGCCATGTTGGGTAATCCACGCTGGCCAATCCAAGCGGCTGCAGATCTTGGCGATGAAATTCCGTGGCCTAATCAATATGCTCGCGGTTTTACTGCTCGCTAACGTTCCTCAGAGGCTGAGACACTGACAGCTGCAACATTTCGTCTAGTTGCCATGACTGATCCAATTAGAACTAATGGAAAGCCAATCATGATGCCAGTAGTAATTGGCTCACTCAAAACAATTACGCCGAGAATGATTGCAACAGCCGGGTTGATGTAAGTAATTACCGTTGTTCGAGTTGGCCCAACTTCTTTGATCAGTTCAAATAGGGCAACGAATGCAATCGCGGAACATAAAACACCAAGTGCGATAACACTAAGAATTGCGTCCTGGGAAACTTCAGTTACTCCTGGTGCTCGCCAGGAATCGTTCAAAACTTCGTAGGCAACAAAAGGTAAATAAACTATGCCTGCAACTAGTAGCGACCAGGCAATCACACCAATGCTGGCAATATCGCTGAGCATCTTGGTAATGATGATCGGACCAAGTGCATATCCTGCAGCTGCTACGAGGCACAAAATTATTGCCCAGTAGTTACTTGCACTGATGTCGAAACCAACAAGCATCCCAACGCCAAAGAAGCCAACAAATAGTCCGATGATTCTGCGGGCATCCCAAACTGAGTCCAGGCCGAGCTGGCGTGAGATCACAGCATTGATGAGCGGGACGGTTGCAATCAACAGGCCAGTTAATGAGCTCGAAATTTCTTTTTCTGCCACACCTAGTGATCCAAACGGAATACACATTTCAATGGCTGCGAATGTCGCAATGCCCTTCCAATGCGTCCGCAGGGATCGAGCATGGCCTTGATGAATGGCAATTGGAAGCAGGATCAAGGCGGCAATCATGACGCGCCCAAAAACTACGACAGCAGGGGATAGGTCAACTACTGCAATTCGAATGAATAGATAAGGCGTGCCCCAAATGATTCCTAGCGCGATAAATAAGATCCACCCGCGTTTAGACACAATCCCGATTCTAGACATAGGGCATTTCCCAGTATTCTTAGGGATCATGAGCGAGCAGGTTATTCCAGATCCCAATTTCTATGACGTTCACGCGGTTCAGGAGAAATGGCTGCCAGTCTGGGATGAATTAGCCCCATTTAGATCAGGTCGACCTGATGACAATCGCCCAACTAAATACGTGCTCGACATGTTCCCGTATCCATCTGGCGACTTACACATGGGTCATGCCGAGGCTTATGCCCTTGGTGATGTGATCTCGCGTTATTGGGTTCACAAGGGGTTTAACGTTATGCACCCAATTGGTTGGGATGCATTTGGCTTGCCAGCTGAGAACGCTGCGATAAAGCGAAATGAAAGTCCAGCAATTTGGACTTACGAAAATATTGCAATTCAGAAAGCTTCGATGCGCCGGTACGCCTGCTCATTTGATTGGGATCGGGTTCTAAATACTTGCGACCCAGAGTATTACCAATGGAACCAGTGGTTCTTCTTGCAAATGTATGAACGTGGTTTGGCTTACCGAAAAGATTCTGCAGTTAACTGGTGCCCGTCGTGCCAAACCGTGCTTGCAAACGAGCAAGTAGTTGGCGGCGAATGCGAGCGTTGCGACTCTGCGGTAACAAAAAAGAAATTGAATCAGTGGTATTTCAAGATTACGGATTATGCTGATCGACTTCTTGATGACATGAAAGAACTTGAAGGCGAATGGCCAGAGAAAGTTTTGCTCATGCAGCGCAATTGGATCGGAAGATCCCAAGGCGCGGAAGTTAGTTTTGAAATCGAAGGTCGCGACGAATCAGTAGTTGTTTACACAACACGTCCTGACACTTTGTATGGCGCAACATTCTTCGTGGTTGCCGTTGACTCAGCTCTAGCTGCGGAATTAGCTCAGGGGACTGAAAGTGAATCGGCCTTCCAGGAATACTTGGAAAAAGTTAAGTCAACTAGCGACATGGACCGACTTGCAACAGATCGACCAAAGAGCGGTGTTTTCTTAAATCGTTACGCAATAAACCCAGTCAATGGCGAGCGACTACAGATTTGGGCTAGCGATTATGTACTTGCCGATTACGGTACTGGCGCGATCATGGCGGTTCCTGCTCACGACCAGCGAGATCTTGATTTTGCAAAAGCTTTTGATTTACCAATCCGCGTAGTCGTGGCATCCGAAACCGATCCTGCTGTAACGGGCGAAGCCACTGCTGATGATGGCGCTCACGTTAACTCTGGAAACCTTGACGGTCTAGGTAAAGCCGATGCAATCGCAAAGATCATTTCTGAACTTGAAGCAAAGAAGCTTGGTAAACCAGCCACTAACTACCGACTGCGTGACTGGTTGATTTCTCGCCAACGTTTCTGGGGAACCCCAATCCCAATCATTCATTGCCCATCGTGTGGCGAGGTCCCGGTTCCGATTGATCAATTGCCAGTT
>JBIKSW010000049.1:0-5887 GCA_044348415.1 Candidatus Nanopelagicales bacterium | reverse complement strand
GCGCGATAACTACGAACAGAATCTGATTTTGGAACAGGCTAGGTTCCAGGCGCCAGTAATGCTTCGCGTCCACAAGCGATTAATGCAGTCCCTTGAATCAAATGGTTACTTAAATCGAGCTATCGAATACTTGCCAACTGATTCTCAGTTAGATGCCCTGCATGCCGCCGGTCAAGGCATAACATCACCTGAGTTATCTGTCCTAATGGCTTACGTCAAGATTGATCTCACTCGGGATCGCGCAAGCGATGAAATAGTCAACGAGCCCTGGTGTCAAGAAATCTTGAACAAGTACTTCCCATCTGACCTGCGGGTTAAGTATGCAGACTTGATGGCTTCGCATCCATTGCGCAAGGAAATTATTTCTACCGTCATGGTCAATGACATGGTGAATCGCGGTGGCATTACATATGCTTGGCGCGCAGCTGAAGAAAGCGGCGCGGGAACTTCTGAAATCTTGCGCGCATTTGTGGTTTCTCGGGATGTATTTGGCTTAAATCAACTTTGGTCAGATTTAGAAAACCTTGATGGCAAAGTTTCAACAGATTGCCAAACCGAATTATTCCTAGAGTCACGACGCTTACTTGATCGCGCAACTCGTTGGTTCTTGCAATCTCGCGGCGGACGTTTAAATGTGGAAGAAGAAATTGCAAAGTTTGCGCCAATCGTGGCAAGACTTACTGGCACAATCCCACAACTCCTCCGTGGAACTGAACGTCAGCGAGCAGACGGCATTGCAAAGAAGTACCAAGCCCAAGGTGTTCCAACCGACTTGGCTATTCGTACCGGCTGTTTCTTAGATGAGTTCTCACTTCTGGATGTTATTGAAATTGCAAATCGTGAAAAGTCCAGCCCAGAAGTTGTGGCCGAGCTTTACTTTGCATTGAGTGAGCGTTACGACATTGACCGAATGCTGTTCCATATTTCCGCTTTAGCCAGAGATGATCGCTGGACAGCGTATGCACGATCCGCACTTCGCAGCGATCTTTACGTTGCATTAGCAGCTTTAACCTCGCGAGTGGTGCAGGCAACAAAGGAATCAGATTCAATTGATTCTCGAATTAGTCAATGGGAAGCCAAGTTCGCCGAAGGTGTAGCTCGCACTAGAGCAACGCTTAATGAGATTGCTCACAGTGAGCAAAATGACTTAGCAACACTTTCGGTAGCATTGCGGGCAATCCGCACTCTTGCTGGACAAGGTGCGAGTTAAATCACGCTTCCTGCGTTCGTGCACTTCAAATAGCCAAAGTAGGGTTTAAGCATGGAAACCGTTCTGCTGTCTGCCGCTTTGACGTCGCAGGTAACTGAATGGCTCGATAGTTATGGTGCGATCCTGTTCTACTTAATTGTTTGGGGACTGGTATTTGCTGGCACCGGACTACTAATCGGGGCATTTATTCCATTCATCACGGGCGACTCACTGATTTTTGCTGCAGGACTGTTGGCAGCTACGAGTGACTCAATAAACATCTGGGTCTTAACCATCGGCATTGGTTTAGCAGCGTTCATTGGTGATCAAACTGGCTTTGTGCTGGGCAGACATTTTGGTCGCCCGTATCTCGATAAGCATCAAGGCCCAAAGTTAAAAGCGGCAATTATTAAGTCAGAAAAGTTTTACGAGCAACTTGGCTGGTGGGCAGTTGTTGTAGCCCGATTTATGCCATGGGCTCGGGTACTGATTCCAGCAATTGCCGGCATCTCTCGCATGAACTACTACAAATTCTTAAGCGCAAACTTTGTTGGGGCTATTGCTTGGGGCGTTGGCTTAACGCTTGCGGGCTACTACGCAGCAACCATTCCAGCAGTTAAGACCGGCTCATACGCAATCGCCACTTTCTTTATTGTTGGCTCCATCGTTGCTGGCATCCGAAGCTGGATGAGAAACCGCCAAGCTGTATAGCTAGCAAGTTTCAAGATCGCAACACCTTTTAAATATGTGTGGATAAATTTCCGCGATTATGGGTAGAAAAACATCTATTCCATTGCGTTATCCACAGTTTCTATTTTCGTATTTCCGCTTAATTCAAATCCACATACTCTTCAATGACTCGGCTTGGCCCGAGTAAAAGCAACGACTTGATTCATACCAAGTCATAGCAACGGGGGAGCTCATGTCAGGTGCAGTAGGTGAAGTGATTCAAGAAGTTCGTACGCGGGTTCGGACTGGGGGGATCAGCCCGCATGAAGAAGTTATCGAGTTACGTCACATGGTTGAAGATATTTTGGCTCAATCAACGAATGCTGCATCTGATAATGAGTCCCCACAAATACTTGTTGAGCAGATCGCGAACCAGATATCGGGGTTTGGGCTACTTCAACCACTTCTTGATGATCCGAGCATTGAAGAGATTTGGATTAATGAACCAGGCCGAATCTTTGTTGCCCGAAATGGTAAAAGTGAACTAACCAGCGTCATTCTTAGTGATGTTGAAGTTCGTGGACTTGTAGAACGAATGCTTGCGTCATCTGGGCGTCGAGTAGATCTTTCAAACCCGTTCGTGGATGCTACCTTGCCGGATGGATCAAGATTGCATGTTGCGATTCCTGATATCACCCGAAAGCACTGGTCGGTCAACATCCGCAAATTCGTTATGGGTTCTAAGTCCTTAGAAGGCTTGGTCTCAGTTGGTACGTTAACGGATCAAGCTGCAGCATTTCTACAAGCGTGTGTTGTTTCTGGTTTAAATGTTGTAGTTGCCGGTGCCACACAGGCAGGTAAAACCACTTTGATGAACGCACTTTTAAACAGTGCGCCATCCAGTGAGCGAGTAATCACTTGCGAAGAAGTTTTTGAACTGCAGTTGACTAGCCCCGATTGGATTGCGCTGCAAACTCGACAAGCAAGTCTTGAAGGAACCGGCGAGATTCCCTTGCGCCGGTTAATCAAGGAAGCGCTACGCATGCGGCCATCTCGTTTGGTTGTGGGTGAAGTGCGACAAGAGGAAGCGCTGGATCTTCTGGTAGCAATGAATGCCGGAATGCCAAGTATGTGCTCACTGCACGCTAACGGCTCACGTGAAGCAATTTCAAAGTTGTGCCTATTGCCCATGCTTGCTGGCAGCAATGTCTCAGCGGAATTTGTGGTTCCTACCGTCGCTTCTGTCGTAGACATCGTGGTGCACACTGCTTTGCGATCTGACGGCACTCGAAGAGTTCAGCAGATAACTTCTGTGACTGGACGCGTCGAGGGTAACAGTATCGAAACAGGCGATGTGTTTAGTTTTCAAAATGAACGCCTGGTGCCACAAGGAATATTTCCAGGACGGCTCGAACGTTTTCAAGCTAACAACATCGACTTACCTAGTTTGATTGGTGCACCAAAATGGGTTTGATCGCTGGCCTTCTCAGTGCGATTGGAATCATTTTGGCTTGGGGCGCTATTCGTGAGCCGATGAAGTTCCACAAACCAAAGAGATTAATCAGTCAAAAACTATTCGCAAAGCGCAGCAAACTACCTGCTGATGTGTGGCCAGACGTAGTTGACGATCTTGCTTCAGCAATTCGGGCCGGCCTCTCTCTTCCACATGCAGTCATCGAGCTTTGTAATTCAGGTCCTGAACAGCTCCGCCCTGCTTTTCAATTGTGTCGAGATCAGTATCAGGCAACAGGTGATTTCAATGCAGGGCTTAGTTTGATAGCCCAGAATCTCAAAGACCCGCAAGCCGACAAGTTTGTTGCATCCCTTCAGATCGCTCATGAGGTGGGAGGCGCTGACCTTGGAGTCTTGCTGCGCACTTTGTCTGAAGTAATGAGAGAAGAGATTGTCTTGCGAGGCGAAATTGTGGCTAGACAAAGTTGGACAGTTAATGGAGCCAAACTTGCAGTTGCTGCGCCCTGGGTAACTGCATTAGTTCTATCCACTCGTGATACTGCAGCAAATGTTTACATGTCAGCCAGTGGAATCCGGATGCTAGCAATTTGTGCCGTTGTTTCTGTTTTGGCGTACATCGCAATGATGAAGATTGCTGAACTACCTGCCGAGAAGCGACTCCTAGCATGACTGGATTACTAATAGGCCTTCTCTTTGCAACCGGTGTGATTTTGTGCACCAATGTTATGCGGCAACCAATGCTCAACATGGCCGACCAAATATCACCATTCATTGGGATGGGCTCAACTAAGTCTTTGAACTTTACGCAGAGATTTGTAGCGTCCATAAATGATCTACTCACCTCACGTAGCTGGTCACCTTGGAGCAGTAACACGGAAATCTCTAAGTGGCTTGGCCAATCTGAAAGTGAATACACGTTAGCTGGATTTCGCCGCAAGCAAATTACCTTTGCTGGATACTCACTTCTGGCAGCTGTCGCATGGGCATTGCTTCGACTCAGCTCTGGAAAAGGATTATCACCATTCTTTGTATTTGGTTTATTCATTGCTGCCTTTATTGGTGGAGGTTGGTACGCAAAGTGGAATTTGGCAAGCCAAGCTAATAAACGTCGACTAAGCATCGAAGAACAGTTGCCAGCTGCACTTGATTTATTGGCATTTGCAGTTTCGGCAGGAGAGCCAGTTCTGCTAGCTCTTCGAAGAATTTCAAAATCATGTACCGGGCCACTAGTTGATGAATTAGGGAAAGTTGTTAACTCCGTTAATTCAGGTGATGGATTAGTGCTGGCGCTAAATCAAATGAGCAATCAAGTTGAATCTCAGCCCCTAACAAGGGCGACGCACTCCTTGGAGTTAGCACTAGAGCGAGGGACGCCTCTGGTGCAGGTGCTACGTGCTCAGGCTGCCGACGCACGAGCTCATCAAGTTCGCATGTTGTTAGTGCTTGCCGGACATAAAGAAACATCGATGATGCTTCCTGTCGTATTCCTAATCTTGCCAATGATTGTCGCTGTGGCACTTTACCCAGGAATGATCGCTCTGCAAGTTCTATAACTCCCAAGAGCGAAAGCTCACAATCAGAAAAGGAAACAAAATGAAGATATCGAATGAAATAGCTCCAAGAATGTCAGCCAAGTTGCAGGTGTCCATTGTGAAAGTGCTTGAAAGATCTCGTGATGAACGTGGCGACGTCCCAGGATGGGTGCTTGTCACTGTTATGACCGCTGGACTTGTTGTCGCGGTTTGGTCGGTAGCTGATGGACAGCTTAAGTCGGTTCTAACAAGTGCACTACGAAGTGTCTCGCAACCGTAGCTCGATTGCATCCGACACCGGATCTGGCATCGTTGGCTTTGTTTTGGTTGCACCATTAGTGATGGCAATCTTCATTGCCATCGGTCAAGTAGCAATGCTGGTTGCTGATAAAAGTGTTTTGAATTCTGCGGCAGCAATCGGCGCTCGCACTGCAAGCGCTGCAGATGCCACAAACACTGATGGAAGAAATGCAGTCCTAAAGGTATTAGCCAGTCGTGGTGCAGGGTTTAGGCCAGAAACCATCGTTGTCACCCAGGTTCAAAACCAAGGGTTAACTTACATTTCAGTTTCTGTAACTCGAAAAGTAGAAATTCCTTTGCTAGATCGCGAAATCATAATGACTGGCCGTGCTCGTGCAGTAGACGAGGCATCCTTATGAGAATAATCAAATCTGATCAAGGAAATGTGATTGTGGAGTTCATTGGAATCACGGTGGCACTCTTAGTCCCACTCTCAATAATCGCAAACTCAAGCATCATGGTGGCTAATGCTTATTTGTCGTCGGATATCTCAGCCCGCACTGCTGCGCGAGCATTCGTGCTCTCGAGTAGCGATGCAAGTGGAAGTCGAGCGGCAAACTCCGCTGCCGCTTTAGTCGCGCAAGACTTTGACTCGCGCAATAGCGCGATAACTACAAAAATTTCTTGCAGCAAGAATCCCTGCTTATCGCCAGGGGGATTTGTGACAGTCAAGGTAAGTAAAGAAGTAGCACTTAATCTGCCCAGTGCGTTTGGATCGCGAAGC
>JBIKSW010000048.1:0-5896 GCA_044348415.1 Candidatus Nanopelagicales bacterium | reverse complement strand
CATATGCTGGGGCAGCGTTAACCCAAGCTTGCTTAGTACCGGAATCGCCAACCAGACCCATGAATGAGTACATGTCTTCGCGCCAACGGCCAAGTGTGATGCAAACTCCAGAATCTTTATCCAGCAATAGATTCTTGATATCTTCGGCTGTGTTTAGTTGCTCTCGGTTATCTTCGACTGCTGCCATGCGGGCATAAGAGCCTTCAGACCCGGTGTATTCCCGAGTAAAGGCATGGTTGGTGTGCCCAGATACCTCTGCATGAGTTGGCACATCAATCACTTTGTCTGCGGCTGCTTCAACCATGAACAAATCTTTGCTATCTAATACGGTGTAGTTTTGCCCAACGGCATGTGGGATCTCGCGGATGTAGGCAATCGCATCAGCAGCGGTTGGCTGATGTAATGCGCCACGAGTCACAAAATCAACGGGCATTCCAGTCATGTTCGTTGCAAGGTCGAGCGCGTTAACAACTACAACAACTCCGTTGGAATTCATTCCCATCGTGGCAAGGGAGCCTGGATAAGTTGCGGCAATTACTCCTAAACCTGACTTGTCCTTAACTCGCAAAACGGTTTGCAGACCATTGGTCCAATCTGGCAAGTCCATGTTTTGTCCAGCAGCTCGCGACCCTTCACGAGTTATGGCGATCGCAGTGCAACCCATGCCACCAGTGAGTGCCCAAGATTCATCCAACATTGAAAGCGCAGCCACTTGGTACCAGGGCATGTTGGCAGCTTCAGCCATTGCTTCTAATTCTGCAACTAAGTCTGGGCAATAACGCTCGGCAGTTTCCCAACCGCCTACTTCAGTTAAGCGCTGCGCCAAATCTTCAGCGTCGACATCGTTCTTGCTGAAGTGAAGTACCCATCTATTCCAAGCGGTTTCAAGAAGATCTGAAAGTTGCTCACCAAGTTGCGCGCCACGTTCCGCGCCTGACCCAGATGCAGTGACTAGGTTTAACGCCATCACAAACTCCTAAAGCAAAAATGTGCGGGTGAGCGTCGCTGCGTTTTGGGGGTCACTCGTAATGTGCTGACCATTGAACGTTACGACATTTCCGGTGTGATCGACATGGATTTCGCCAAGAATTCCGTGCCGAATCATGTCTGAACTTCGAATGGTTCTGGTGTTCTTCACTGGAACACTTCGCCGGCGAGACAACGAAATGTCTGAATTACTGTTGGTGAAGTGGACGCCTAGATCTTCAGCCGTAACTCCAAAAGCTCCAAATTGTGGACCAATTAGCAGCGGCTGCGCATTTGAAACGGTTGCACCTGGGTCACCAACTACACCCCAAGCCGGCAGACCATTCTTAATGATCATGTTTGGCTTTGAAGCAAAGGTTGAATATGGCCAAAGCACAATGTCTGCCATCAGACCTATTTGTAGAGAACCAATCTCATGAGACAAGCCGTGCACTAGAGCGGGGTTGGTTGTAATTTTTGCAACGTGCATTAAGACTCGGTCGTTGTTGATTGCAACATCATCAGCAGCGACGGAACCATCGAGTATCGCGTGATCGGCAAACATACTTGCCATTGCAAAAGTCTTACGCCAAGTGTCATCAACTCTGCCCATGCCCAGGGCATCAGAAGAAGTAACTGGAATTACACCCATATCGTGTAGACGATTCTCTGCTGCCATAGTTGCGTTGCGAACTCGATTACGAGCCATTTGAACGTCGCTTGGTAGTTCTGGATTCATGCCGTGTGCAGAAATAATCATTGCCACGTGTTCATCCGCAGCATTGACACCATAGGCCAGCGTGGGATTGGTAGACGATGCCAAAATGTTTTCGCGCCCGGCCATCGTCAACACATCAGGGGAGTGACCACCACCACATCCTTCAACATGGAAAGCATGAACTGCACGACCATCAACTATGTCAATAGTGTCAGCGACGCTGAGCATCTCATTTAATCCATCAGTGTGTAGTGCGACTGCGACATCAAATTCATCAGCGAAAGTTAACGTGGTATCAATCGTGCGGGGATGAGCTCCAGTATCTTCGTGAATTTTGAATCCGCAAACTCCACCGGCAAGGGCTTCTTCAAGTGGCGCTCGAGTTGATCCAGCCGCGCGACCCAAGATGCCAACATTTAATGGCCAAGCACCATACATATTGTGGGCCTGTTCAAGTGCCCATTTTGAGCTAACACCTACACCCCAAAACGGGCCGAATTCTTGGGCAATAATCGTGGTTACACCGCTGGCAAGCGCTGCATCACAGACTCGTGGTGACATGGCATGAACGTGAGTATCGATCCCACCGGCTGTTGCAATTAAACCTTCGCCGGGAATCACGATTGAGCCACTGCCAATGATGACATCGACGTTATCCATGGTGTCGGGATTTCCAGCTCTGCCGATAGCACTAATTCGGCCACCACGAATTCCAATTGAACTAACCCGAATACCTTGAATTGCGTCAATGATTAGAACGTTTGTGATTACAACGTCACAAGATTCGCTACTTGGTACTGATCGCATTCCAATGCCATCACGCATGTTCTTGCCAAAACCGATTTGAACTTCATTCCCAAGTTCCCGATCATCTGCTTCAACCCGAACCACAAGTTGGGTATCACCAAGGCGAACAAAGTCTCCTTTACGAGCACCATGAATTGCAATGTCTTGTTGGCTATCAGCTAAGTCTTGGTTGTTCATGATTCAAATCCCAAATATCCGAGCGAGCGAGCCTTTGATATTGCATTTTCTTTTGCCCCAGGAGCATCTAATGAACCATCCACTAATCCGGCGAATCCAATCAAGATTCGATTACCAGCAATCGGAACGAGATTCACTGAAATTTCAACACCTGGTGGGAAGTCAACATGCTCGCCAGCTGGAATGTGCAGGTGTCTGCCATATGTTGCAACCCGATCAAATTGAAGTTTTGGATTTGCTTCAAAGAAATGCATGTGAGTTGTCACCGAAATTTGGATTTCAGATTTATTCACGACAACAACAGAGTTCACGTCTGGCTTGTGAGTGCTTGCGATCTGTTCAAGGCGAGTAACTTTGCCAGGTACGTCCTGATCTGTAGATTCAAAATCAACTACGACGAGTCTGCGACCGTCAGAAAAAACTGCCTCAACTGCGATCCCACTTAACAGTGGTCCAACACCTGGCAATAAGTCAGCGTCGGTCACAGCATTGATTCCAGCTTGCAGGGCTTGCGAATGGTTCGCGCCATCTCGCGCAGATTCGATAACTGCATTGGAAATCAATGCGACAGCCTCAGGTTTGTTTAGTTTCACGCCTCGCGCTCTGCGAGATTGCGCAAGCTGGGCAACATTAAAGATCAAGAGTCGATCGAGTTCTGAAGGCGTTAATTCCACGGCTCAAACCTATCCTGACCGATTAAGCAAAACTTATTTGCCAAAAACTCGAACGCCACCAAGCCAGGTGCCAACGACTTTGGCTTTGCGAACTCGCATTGGTTCCAGTGAATGAATGTCGGTGTCCATCATTACTACGTCGGCACGTTTGCCAATTGCCAAGTCACCCCAAAATTCTTCTTCACCAGCCTGAACCGCAGTTCCCATTGTGTAAGCAGTTAGCGCCTCATTAAGAGTCAGGCGCTCATGTGGCACCCAGCCACCTGGTGGAAATTCTTCATCCGTTTGGCGGGTGATTGCGATACCAATTCCCTCCATAGGAACTGGAGAAGTAACTGGCCAATCCGAACCAAATGAAATCTTGGTACCACTGTGTAGCAGAGTTGCCATTGGATATTGGCGATCCGCGCGCTCTTGCCCAAGTCGCGGAATAGTTAAGACAACTTGTTCATTTGCAAGCTGAGCCCAAAGTGGTTCGAAATTAGCAATCACATCGAGTTCTTTAAATCGAGGAAGGTCTGCGGGATCAATCAACTGGGAATGAGCGATAACTGGATTAATCAGCTTGCCCCCAACTTTTCGAGCATGCTCAAATGCGTCTAGTGCATTTCTAATTCCAGCATCGCCAATCGCATGGATGTGGGCTTGAAAACCTCTAGCTACCACCGCAGCTACTGCCTCAAAGAGTTCTTCGCGACGCCAGTTCGGCATTCCCTTATTTGGGCAGTCGCAATAATCTTCAAGTACCGCTGCGGTGCCGCCTTCAAGAATTCCATCGGCAAAGAATTTAACGGTGTTACCGGTTAGGAGTTCTGGCGCTTCGCGTTTCACTCGATCGCGGTTCGTTTCAAATGAATCGATCTTGGTTTTCCAAACACCTTCAGGTTCAGCTAACCAAGCAAGATTTGCGCGGAACTTCAAGACTCCAGATTTGGCTGCCTGTAGCCAGCTTTCCATAGTGTCTTCTTCAACCCAGGCATCTTGTGCCCAGGTAACACCGCAGGATGAAAATGCTGTCGATGCCGCGCGCAGAGCTTGATCACGTTGATCCAAAGTTAGTGGTGGCAATAAGTCATAAACCATTTTCCAAGCACCCCATTCACGAAGGGTGCCCGATGGCGTGCCATCTTCACGCAATGAAATTTCACCATCGTCTGGTTGAGGCGTGTCCTTGGTGATGCCGGCGAGCTCAAGCGCTTTCGTGTTCACCCAAGCAGTGTGGTAATCCATCGCGCGTAATACAACGGGACGATCAGGAACAATTTCGTCTAACCACTTGGCGTCAAACTCACCACGTGGCGAAAGACTTGGGTCATAACCTTCACCGCGAACCCAAGGTGCATCTGGGTTGGCATCTGCCCAAGTTTTTACTGCTTCGAGCAGCTGTTCTAGTTTTTCTGGGCCGCGCACTGGCGCGAACAAAGTTTCAATGCCACCAAATACTGGATGAGCATGGCCGTCACCAAAACCTGGTAACAGGGTTGCACCCTTTAAATCGATTTTTTCATCTGCATTCAAAGCAAGGGCAGCATCACCATGGGCAACAATCAAGCCATCGGTAGCGGCAAGCGCATTCGAAGTCTGAGTTTCATTAATCCAGACTTTTCCGTTGTGCCAAACTGTTGTAGTCATTTTTTCTCCCCTGCAGAATTACGAAAAGTTAATACTGATACTTTTCCAGATTTTTTCAATTACGGGGTAGGAATTGAAATACAAATCTAAATTTGGGAAAGCCCATAAGCGACGGCATATCTGTGGCCAAGCTTTCCTGCGACATTTCCGCGCCCAATCCCTTTGACACCAGGAATAGCACCAATCACTGGCAGAAGTTCGTCATCGGCAACGGGACCGCCAACTACGACAAGGTCCAGATCTTTTGCCGTGCCAGTTTTTGATTCCAGACTCCGAATCAGACGTGCAACGTTCTTTCCAATTGCTGCTTGCTTCAACCCTTGACGCATAATCCGCCATTCGGCAGGCTGCAAGTTCTGCCCGAAAGTCAGAAACCCTGCTGGACCTGGCGTAACTAATGAGCCCATTGCCGAAGCGGGGTATGGGGCGGCTTCCGAAACAAAATTCTTACTGCCGTCTTCAGAGAGCAAAACTTGAGGTGATTCGAGTCTTTGTGCTGGACCACGTTTAATCCAGTCCGCAGCACCCCTTGAGGTATCAAGTGCAAAGGCAACAGCTGCGGTTAAAAGCTCACCGGCTCCAGCGGCAGATAATTCAACCTCGGAAATCAAATCGATTGTGCCGCCTCCGATATCAAGGATTGCGGCGCCCGATCCAACACCAGGTGTACTAGTTGCACCTATTCGTGCCGCAAAACTTTCTGACTCAGCCACAACAACTGGAACCTTAAACATTGCACTAAGTTCCAGATTTGAACTTGAAGTGTGTGGTGAAAGTTGTGCGAGTGCTAAATCTCGAGTGTGTCCTACTTGGCGTAACCCTCGATCGGCTAAAACTTTTGTGATGTCAAAAGCCCAAATGTCAGAAGTGCTAATTGGATCTGTAATCGCAATCCTAGAAACATCGCCGATCAGGGAATTTT
>JBIKSW010000116.1:0-3662 GCA_044348415.1 Candidatus Nanopelagicales bacterium | reverse complement strand
TTCCGCGTGAGAGCGACGCCGTTATTTACACTCATGCGGGACCAGAAATTGCAGTTGCTTCAACCAAGGCGTTCCTAACTCAAATTGTTGCGTGCTATTTGTTCGCTATGTATTTAGCGCAAACACGTGGAACTGGTTACGGCAAAGATGCAGCTACAGTTGCACTCGAACTAAGCGACATGCCAAGCATGATCGACTTAGTTCTTGACACAACAGAAGGCGTAAAGGCAATTGCTAAAGAGTTAATCAACAAGCAATCAGTCCTGTTCTTGGGACGCAGCGTTGGTTTCCCAGTTGCACTTGAAGGAGCTTTAAAGCTTAAGGAACTGGCTTACATGCATGCCGAAGGATTCGCCGCTGGTGAATTGAAGCATGGACCGATTGCGCTAATTGAAGATGGCATCCCAGTCTTTGTTGTAGTGCCACCGCAAGATGATGAATTGCACGACAAGATCGTTTCTAACATTCAGGAAGTCCGAGCTCGGGGCGCACTTACGATCGTGCTTGCCGAAGAGGGTGACGAGTCCATTAATGAATTCTCAGATCACATAATTCGCTTGCCTAAGGTGCCAGCGTTAATGCAGCCATTGGTTGCCACAGTTCCATTGCAGATTTTCTCGTGCGAGATGGCAACTGTTAAGGGCTATGACGTAGATCAGCCAAGAAATTTGGCCAAGAGCGTGACTGTCGAATAAGCACCGATAGATAGCTTGTTATTCACCTTGATGTTTTGTTGTGAAGCAAATTCGATTTCCTTCTGAATCTTTGACTTCAGCAACGAAACAGTCGCCCGCATCAGTTTTCTCGAAAAGAATTTCTGAGCCGAGCTCGATGGCTCTACTCAACAAACCGTCGATGTCATCAGTGTGAAGATAGATAAAAGAGCCATCGATAGACGGTTTGTAAACATCACCTTTACAAAGAGCGCCACTTATGCCGGCACCATTGTTCTCAAATGGGAAAAATGCCATTTCGTAGCCGTGAATTGAGCCGCGCTCTAGTTCAATTCCCAGGAGCGATTGATAGAAATTGATTGCGCGATCCAGGTCAGTAACTGGAATCTCAAAGTATGCGCCGATGTTTGTAGCCATAGATAGAAAGTACCTGATGACTTTATAGATTCGAATAAACGTTGCTGTTGCTTCCGCTCAACAGCACCGTAACCCAACTGTAGCCAGAGTTACCCCTGTTGCAAAAATGACATAACTATCGACCTTGGTATTGCTGGGATCTATTGGCCCAAGTTTGAAAAATCCAGTATTAACGGCAAAGTTAAGTCATGGCCATAGTGGGAATCGGAGTCGATGTTGTCGACTTAGCGCGCTTCTCGGGCGTTGTAGATCGCACCCCTGGAATCATTGACCGCCTATTCACCAAGGCGGAACAAACCAGCGCGGAAGGCCATCAGTTGCCGCTGATTTCACTGGCTGGCAGATTCGCCGTGAAAGAAGCAGTAGCTAAAGCATTAGGTGCACCAGTTGGCATGGAATGGCATGACTGTGAAGTTAGCAATGGCGGCGCACCACAAATTTCAGTCCGCGGCTCAGTCGCTAAAGTTGCAAACGACCAAGGCGTAACCAATTGGCATGTTTCATTAAGTCATGACGGACCAGTTGCAATCGCCTATGTAATCGCAGAAAAGGTTTAGGTTTTCAGATGTCTGCTCATGTAACGGCTCGAATTGATCTTGGCGCTTTGGCACACAACGTTCGAGTTCTTAAAGAGCGCACTGGTGGCCGAAAGTTGATGGTTGTCGTTAAAGCCGATGCCTATGGACACGGATTGGTTAAGTGTGGTCAAGCAGCAGTCAATGCTGGAGCAGATTATTTGGGTGTAGCTCTACTTGAAGAAGCAGTTGCGCTTCGCGAAGGAAATGTACCTGGACCAATTCTTGCTTGGTTGAATACCTCAAATGATCGATTCGCAGAATGTATCGCTCGCGACATTGACTTGAGTGTTAATTCGGTAGCGACACTAAAGGCAATAAGTAATGCTGCATATTCCGTTGACCGAATTGCTCGGATTCACATCAAAGTTGATACCGGTCTAAATCGGAACGGTGTCACGCTAACGGATCTACCAGAGTTGATTACTGCACTTAGTAAAGCCGAAGCTGAAGGTACAGTAAAAGTAGTTGGCGTAATGTCTCACTTTGCTTACGCTGATGAGCCAAGCAATTCAACTATTGCCGATCAAATTACAGAATTTAAAACTGCTGTGGACTTGCTAGAGGCGGCAAACTTTGAGCTTGAAGTTAAGCACCTAGCTAACTCTGCGGCGACTCTGGCATTGCCAGATACGTACTTCAATATGGTCCGTCCTGGCGTAGCTGCGTATGGAGTATCGCCAGGTGAAGAAGTTGGCGTGGCTACTGACTTTGATTTGAAACCAGTTATGACGCTTTGCGCACCAATTGTGCTGTTGAAGAAAGTTCCAGCTGGGTCAGGTGTCTCGTATGCGCATCAGTATCACACCACAACTGACACAACTTTGGCTCTGATTCCTGCGGGCTATGCAGATGGAGTTCCACGCAGTGCATCAAACCAAGGTCCAGTGTTAGTTGGCGGCGAGATTCGCAAGGTTGCCGGTCGAGTATGTATGGATCAGTTTGTACTTGATGTCGGAGATCTGAATGTAAGCCTTGGCGATGAGGTTGTGCTGTTTGGTGATCCAGAACGAGGTGAGCCATCTGTTGAGGATTGGGCAGAAGCTGCTGGAACTATTTCGTATGAAATCATCACTCGAATTGGCCCTCGCGTACATCGCGAATTCATTAACAACTCTTGGTAAGTACTGTGTCTTTTTCCGTTTCAACAGCTGAGCAAATGCAGGCATTCGGCAAACAAATTGGTGCCTTGTTAACTGCTGGCGATGTTGTTGTTTTGAGCGGACCGCTAGGTGCTGGAAAAACTACGTTTGTGCAAGGACTTGCAACCCAGATCGAAGTGCAAGGCGCTGTCACAAGTCCAACATTCGTGGTTTCGCGCGTGCATAAACCGCAAGGTTCTGGCTTGGCTCTGGTGCATGTAGATGCCTATCGACTTACTAGCCAAAGTGACCTAGTGGATTTAGATCTTGACGCAACCAAGAATGCAGTTTTTGTAATTGAGTGGGGCAAGGACTTCGTTTCTGGAATTACTGAAAACTGGCTTGAGATAGATATAGATAGAGCACATGAACTTACTGATGAATCTGATCCAGCAAGCGGGATTCGAACAATTTCAGTAACTGCGGTGGGAGATCGTTGGAGCGACTTGAGTTTAAGTGAGCCGATCGCATGAACGTATTGGCAATAGACACTTCGGTTGGTGTCAGCGTTGCGATCCTGCGCAGTAATGGTGAAGTTACCCAAAGCCAGGCTGTCGACCATGGCATGCAAGGTGAACTGACAGCTGAATTGATTTCAAAAGTAGTTTCTGATTCAGATTTAAAGATCGAAGAGATTACTGATGTAGTTGTTGGGGTTGGTCCAGGTCCATTTACTGGATTGCGTGTTGGCCTTGTTACTGCATCAGTGTTTGCGCATGCTCGCGAGATTCCCATCCATGGAATTTGTTCACTAGATGCTATTGCTTTCGATTACGCAAAACCTTGCATCGTAGTTACAGATGCTCGCCGCAAAGAGTTGTACTGGGCTCGATACGAAGAAATTCGAATTGGGG